>JBDRFJ010000125.1:0-7649 GCA_043818915.1 Pseudomonadota bacterium
AGCGTTGAGTTTATTTTTGCGGTCAACAAACTTTCAGAAGGCTGGGATGTTGACAATGTCTTTCAGATCGTTCCTATGGAAGAGAGGGTTTTTAACTCCAAGCTTCTTATTTCACAGGTGCTCGGCAGGGGAATGCGCATACCCCGCAAAGTTCCCAACGCGCACATCCAGCAAAACTATCCTGTTCTCACCGTTACAAATCACGACAAATTTGCCGATCACATAAAACAACTAGTTGACTCTGTTACTGAAAGCGACATGTACCTTACCTCTTTGGCTCTGACTGACAGGGAACAAGGAAGAGGCACACACAATTTTACCCTGTTTAACCTCAATTATATCCCTAACATACGTTTTGAAAAGGCTGACCGTGTAGATCAGGGGCCTCCCGGTAAACTTATATTAACGCCGTTTGAGGAACAACTCGGCGTTAAAGTCATAAGGACCAAAGACGAAAAGCGGTATGAGCTGGCAAGAAATTTTTATACCGTCGATCAGATTGTTTACGATATCTTTAACCGGTTTAAATATAGAACGTTTGAGGCATTACATTTTGATTTTGGCAGCGTGGTTGTAGATGACCGTTATCCCAAAGAGAATGAAATCATGCAGGTTATTCTTGACGCCATGAAACAGGCCGGAATCAAGGGAGATAAGCTTTCGGACGAGAACAGAAAACAGATCAACAACTATTTTAACCAGTTTCTGCCACGGGGTAAAAAGAATCGGGTTTTTGAAAATATTGAGGGTGATTTGATTCCGGTCGATACAGTCGAGAAAATGGACAGAACCGGCATCCGGGTGAGCGAGCTTGAAAGGGACAGAACCGCATTCTTAAGCGAGGATTATGAAACAGAGGTCGGAGAAACAAACAAATTTGTACTGGAATACATTAACGAATTAAGAGCTCGCCCGAAAGATAAGCAACAGCTTTCCCTTTTTAAGCCCGAGGATTTTGTGGAGAGCAGAGATGAAATCATCCGGCCGTTTGTAAAGGGTGACACAAGGCCGCCCTATGTAGTGAATACGTCAAAACTGAAAAGCCCCCAAAATATCGTCCTGGTCTCCCATTCGCCGGAAAAGGAGTTTGTTTTTCAACTGATAGAAGACTCCGATTACATAGATTCGTGGATCAAATCGCCGGACAGGAATTTCTACAGCATTGATTATGAATACTGGAAAGGCGGGAAAGACAGGGCCAGGCGAAGTTTCAATCCCGATTTTTTCATCAAGATCGATCTCGATGAATACATCTCAAGTCTTGAGAGTGAAGGAATAGAAAAGCATCTTGAAGAACTGAAAAAACTCCAAGACGAAGGCATAGAGACCCTGATCAAGGTGGTGGAGATCAAGTCTGATGAAGAGCAGGACGAAGCAACGCCGGCAAAAAATGAGTATGCAAAGACGCACTTTGAACGGGTGAACAGCAAATTGAGCGCATTGAATTTAGCAGACCTTGACAGTCAATATCGAGATGGTGCGAAGCAGTATTATACCTTCGACTTACTTACACCCAATCAATTCCCGGGCTGGATTGCTGATTTGAAAAAAGGAAGGATAGCGCATCCGACATAAAGGTTGGCTGCAGGAAACAGACTATAATTAATCTTCTACGAGGAAAGTCACTATGTATGCGAAAATTTCCGAAGAGATAAAACAGGATTATTATCAGCAAAATTTCCCAAACGACGGACAACGTTTTGTTGCATGGTATCTCCGCAATATTCATTTGCGGGACATGAATGAAACGAGGTTTGACATTACAGATGGCTCTGATGACAAACAAATCGATGCTATTGTGGTCGATGATGACAACAATACTGTTTTTGTTATCCAAGGGGAAGAGAATAGGGGATGTCCGTGGAGAATAGGGGATGTCCGTGAAATATTGATATTTTCGTGGTGAGACGAAATGAAAGCTCTGAAGCATTTTACAGCGATTCAACAAAGTCAAAGAATCCTTAGTAGGTTGCTATAAAGAATAAACGGAAAGAAACTGTTATGATGACATTGCGACAATTTTCTACGGAGCCATCCACAATTCCCACCATTACCAGTTGGTATCTGGCTGATTTGAGTAAAGCACAGGGCAAGCAGGAATTGTTCACTCATCAATCTCCTCAAAAACTCAGGATTCTTCGCGAGCATGCCTTAATTGAGAGCGCTATTTCTTCAAACCGCATTGAAGGTATAAATGTTGACCAGTCCCGGATCAATACCCTTATTTTGGGGAAACCGCTTTTGAAGGACCGGGATGAAGAGGAGGTTCGGGGCTACCGTGACGCTTTGCGACTCATCCATGAAAAGACCGGGGGAATTCCGGTTTCAGAGGAAACTATCCTGAAATTTCATAAACTCTCGCGCGGGCAAATATGGGATGCGGGCAAGTATAAGGAAAAGAATATTGACATCATCCAGAAATACCCGGATGGCCGCCAGCGGGTGCGCTTTGAAACTGTTCCCGCAGATCAAACACCTCAAGCTATGAGCGAAATGATTGAACTCTGGTCACAAGGGCTTCGAGAACGATGGGCTCACCCTTTTGTCCTTCTGGCCGCCTTGAATCTCGATTTCCTGTGCATTCATCCCTTCCGCGATGGTAATGGCCGCGTCTCCCGGCTTCTTTTGTTGCTGACCTGTTACCACTCAGGACTTGAAGTTGGCCGCTATATCAGCCTGGAAAGGTTGATTGAACAAAACAAAGAACGCTATTATGAAACGCTTGAGCAAAGCTCGCAGGATTGGCATGAAGGCAAGCATGACCCATGGCCTTATATCAATTATATTCTCTCCATTCTCAAAAATGCTTATCGTGAATTTGAAGATCGTGTCGATCAACTGAAAAGCCCCCGCGGAGCCAAAACAGAGCAGGTCGAGGCAGCGGTTAAGGCATTCTCCGAAACATTCACCCTCTATGAACTTGAACGCGCATGCATGGGGGTTAGCCGGGATATGGTGCGAAAAGTGCTAAGGAATTTACAAAAGGCAGGTTCCGTAGAATGCCTGGGCCGTGGTCCCGGGGCGGTCTGGCGGAAAAGGGGTAATACCCTTTAAAAGGGGTAATAAAGAGGGTAATAAGTTGTATGGCGCAATCACCTGACGAAAAGACCTATGTGGAGGTCCCCTTTATTGAGCAATTAAAGGGAATGGGCTGGGATCATATTGAGGGTGATATTGATGTGCCGTATCTTAGGCAAGACGGGGGTCACCCATTCTTCACGCAACAGCAGAAACATTTGGGAAATATGGGACAAAACTTATTTCAGAGGGGAATCGCTCATAGGACCATAAGTTGAGCAAATAGCGGTTCTTATCTTTCTTGATAATCCACCCTCTTCTTCAATTCCTGTCCACACTTAAAAAAGGGTAGCTTCTTCGCCTTCACCTCAACCAGCTCTCCGGTCTTAGGATTTCGTCCGGAATACCCTTTGTACTTCTTTGCATAGAAGCTACAAAGACCTCTGATCTCGACTCTTTCTCCATTTGCAAGAGCCTCTGTTATTTCATCAAAGAAAATATATCGACGATCCGTTGCGCATTGTTGTTTGTGATCTCGGTTTCCTTGCTTAGAGCATCTATTAGATCCGCTTTGTTCATATGTCCTCCCGCGAAATGTCAATTGAAACGGGGAACATAAAGGATTGTTGGGGGGATGTCAAATGGATATTGGTGGATATTGGTGGCGATTTGAGTGTAGGAGGTTCTCATGGTTCGGGAGGTATCCGAAGGATAGACGGGATTGTTCCAAGGAGCCAAAATGTATCCTATGTAACATCCATAATTTCTTGACAGAACAAAGACGGAGAAGTAATGTTGTCGGGAAATGTATGCTCATCAAGGAATCTTTTTTATTCTGGGAGAAGCGATCAATACCCCTCACTAAAGAGCACATAGTAGATTCTGTCCGGAACCGACTTGATCTTCCCAAATATGAATCTCCCGAACTGATTGAAACCCTCTTGAAATTCATCAAAAAGATTCTGGTAATGGGGAGGGCCTTATTATCAGTCGATTTGAAAACTCTGCGGAAAAGACAAAAAGGAGTGAAAAGCGAGAAGCCCTGAGAAAGGAATATTGCTAATGACCGTTCAATACACAAATAGAAGATCCAAAACGTATTATCTCCATGAAGGTAAAACGAAAACAGGCACGCCCCAATACTATTTTTCTACCAAAAAAGAAGGGAAGTTGGTTGGTAAGATGCCAGAAGGTTATGAAATATACGAGCATCCAACCAATGCTCGGGTGTTGTTGCGAAAGAAGCAACCAAAAATCATCACAGATATTGAAAAACAGATCATTGATAAATATCTAACAAAATTGGAGACCCCAAGACGTTATGTGCTTGATATAAAAGGGAAGGTTATTACCATTTTCGAGTCAGATCAGGATATTGATAATTTAAAGGAGCTGTTTGGCGATATGCTAAACTCGGGGGTTCATCAAAAAAACATGGGTATTGATCTTACCGTCGATTCTGTCGTCAATTTGGCGATTAGCTACTGCCCTGTAATGCGATTTGCTCTTGAAGACGAGGTTAGGAGGACCTTTATTGCTGAACGTTATTGCTTTAAGGGCTCTATAGATGACTGGATATATATAGGCGGACCTGATTCGTTGGAGAAGCTTGTGAGGAAATATGTAATACATTTGGGGACCGATTTTTTTTATGATCTGTATTGATTGTGATGGTAGCTTTACACGACAAAGGCAATACGAGGTTCCAATCCCTCAACAAAACAAACAAGATTCTCCTAAGACGTGGTTACCATGATCACCGCTGTGGATGCTATAGAAAACAGCGGTCTCTTTTTCCCGTAGCATACTTCTAAAACACAAACACATAGATAAGGATGAAACACAGCAATGGAAATCGGATCTCAGTCGTTTAGGCTATTGGAAGAAACCATAGGAATACCTATCGAAATAGTATCAAATGATTACAATGAATTTCCGGCCTATGAAGATTCCAGAAATACCTACCAGCGGATTGTTTTTCAAATAAAAGAAGAAGAGCCTGACATGTTTGCCGTTGGAGCATTATTTACCCTTTCCCTGATGTCCTTTACATTCTCCGCTCCGAGGGGTATCTCTGAAATCCACTTTGTTCCGGATGAAAAATGGAATCTTGATTATTTCCTTCAAGGTTTGGAGTTTAAGGGCAAGAATCTTTGTTTTTCATCCGATTACGTATCCGGCAGATTGATGAAAACTGATATGACGTTTGAATCAGGTGGAAAGGTAACTTTAACAACAAGAAACAGAGGGCGAGGCGCTGAAAGGTGGCTTGCTCACCTACAAGGGAAAAAACATATTGAAGTGGCAGGACAATCAAATGGGCAAGAACCTTAGGCCAACGCTATTACTGACGAGAAAGGAAACAAGCGATGACGGCTAAGAAAGATGCCAAAAAAAGGAGGCGGGCAAAAAGGAAAAAGAACAAGCTGAAGATGAAATCGGGCAGAGCGTTGCTCCTTGATAAGGTGAAGAAATCCGACCATCTGGCAGGAAGAAAGGTAATCATTGAGCCTCAAGGTGCAGAAAAAATGTCTGAAGTACTACAAGATTTCGCGGCGCCGCTATTGAATGAATGTGACGATGACGAATCTGTAAAAAAAGCTCTGGCGGTGGCAATCATAGTCTGGAATCTATCGTTACTTCCGGAAAAGGATCGGGCGGAAGCAATTGAAAACTTGAGTTCCGAGTTGGCCCCATCTGATAATGCTGCCGATACAGCTTTGACGACGCATTATATTGAGATGATGATGGAGCGAAGACAAAAATTGTTTCCCGACAACAAAAGGACAATCATGAATTATCAATTCTCAGGCTCTGGGAAAAACCTTCGATTGGATGTAGCTTCAACGCTGTCTCTTTAGCTGTTCACCTGCCCATTGGTGGCTTATCCCGAGTTGCACACATATTCGTGTTTCAGGAGCTTCCTGAAAGTGTCCCGTACTCTGTATTTTCTGTAACATCGTTGATTTTTAATTGTTTTTTCTTGACATGCTTAAGATTTGCCTTTAGCCTTTTATATACAAGGGAACTATACATCTCCACCCTCAGACGGGACGGAGAGGGTGCATAATGGACGAACTCAGCCACCTCCCCGGGGGCAAAACAGGAGCCGTGTACCATGGACAAATTCATAATCATTTTCCTCATAGTTGCGGCACTGGGTGCAGCGCTTGTCCTCTTCAGAATAGAAGCCCGGCAAAAAAGAACAAGCGTGTTAAAGCCGAGCAGTTACAAGTTCGGTTTGCTGGGGATGGTGGTGTATCTCGTGGTGTATGCACTGCTCACTGTTGTTGAGAAAGTGTGCTTTGCCTTTGGGAAAATACCACCACGGCAACAGGAAGATATACAAGAAGAGAGGGCATACACTGATTGGTGCTTCTTTAGTACCGGAGAATTTTTCCCTGATATAAGGGACTGGGATAAAAACAATTGGCCAGACTGAAGCTCTAAGAGGAATAGGTCTCTTTTTCGCCCATTCTTTTTGTTATCTCCCAAGCCCCCTGTATTCTGGCTAAAACTTCAGATTCTGCTTCAAAGGCAAGTACTTGCTCTTCAGCCTCATAGGCTGAGAATGGACTCTTATACAAAAACAAGTGTCTTGTCTTTATGAAATGCTTTAGTATTTTCTCTGTGATTAACGCCACATTATTACCTAACTCAATAAATAGGTCACCATTGTAAGGGTTGATCTTCACATCTTGAGCTGTGAACGGCTTAATTTCCTCAAACAAAAAAATTAGCCCGTCTCCTACAAAGATTGTTTTGTAAGCGAAGTTTTTGTGAATACGGGGTTTTTGTCCCCTCGCATTTTGTATTTTAACTTGTTTTTCCTCCATTAGTTACCTCCTGGTTCCTGCGTGGGGGCTTGCGTTAGATGGTCTGAAAGCGTCTCCAATTTGTCTGACTGGACCAAGATGCTTCCATATATCTCCTGCAAGCCCCTTAACCTTCCCCGCTCCTTGAGCAGATCTGTCATGCCCATGCTCCTGCAACAACGCGCTCACATAATTGTCATAAAAGTATCCACCGGTGAATCTCTTGCTTCTATCCCATAGGGCGCTATCCCTGCTGACAACTGTGTTGTCCAGGACCCCGCCTTCCGGTGACCTGGTTGCAGTTCTTAATCCAGAAAACCCCTTGCCATCCGGTCCCGGGAAGTAGCCTTCTTGCGTCTCTTTTATAGTTCTATCGGTAGACCCCGATAAAACGTACCTATGGCCCATCTCATCTGTGGCGAAAACAAAGTTCGCGTAACGGCTAACTCCATCTGCATCTACGTAAACTCCACGGTACCTGTCTTCATTTAACGTTTGTCTGGTGGATCCTGTTTTCTCGCTTACGAGGTTGACGCTGGCCTGTTCCACACCTTCCTTCGTTGCCAGCAGGGAAGGATGAACTTGACCCTTTTCGTCCGTCCACAGATTCATCTGTGCTGTTGCACCGGCCAGTTTCGCGGCGTCGATTTCCTTGCCATGATCGGCAAAGAATTTCGCGACGTGCTCTGCCTCTTCCGGTTTGATTACCCTGTTGCCGATACCCTGGGAGGCGAGCATGGCTCGGCCGGTGTCATCTTGCGCTATGCTGCTCAGAACCTTTTGTGTTTCCGGGGACATGCGGCCTGTCGTAGCTAT
>JBDRFJ010000126.1:0-9127 GCA_043818915.1 Pseudomonadota bacterium
CCCCCCATGCGGCGGAACCTCTCCCGGTTTAATGATGCCGGAAATAGGGGAAACCCCGCTTTTGGAGTAAGCACCCATGGATTTTTCTTCCTGGGTTGTCAACCCACCTTCGGCATTGCCCGGTGAAAAGCTGCCGTGACCCATAATGGTATAGTATCTGGCCGTTTTTTCCATGACGCTCAAAATTTCCTGCGCCAGTTCCGGTGTGGCCGCCCGGTCAGCCATAATCTGTTCGCAGCCGATCAATTCTCCGCCTTCTTGAAATATGGCAGCGGCATTGTGTTGCACAAGAAGATCAAAACATCTTCCCATGGCGGGATTTGCCGTAATACCACTGGTTCCATCTGATCCGCCGCAGGTGGTGCCGACGATGAGCTCATCGACACCCATTATGGCTCGCCGAGCGCCATTAATCACATCCATTGTCTTTTCGACCCAGCCTCTGCCCTCCTCAATCGATTTACTCGTACCCCCCTGCTGTTGAATAACCAACGTTTCAACCGGCCGTTGCGACTCATTAATGGCTCTCTGCAGTTCGAACCGGTCAAAACTTTCGCAACCAAGCGAAACCACCAGCACCGCACCCACATTTGGATGCCTGCAAAGCTGCTTCATCATCTTGAGAGCATATTTATTCGGAAAACAGCCGCTAAAACCGATTAGATGGACCCCTTCTGCCCGGTAAGGATAAGCTATTTCACGGGCTACATGGTGAGCGCATTCAACCAGGTAGGCCACGACAATAATATTACGGATGCCTTTGCGCCCATCGCTTCTCAGATAACCCTTGATTTCAATCTTCTCTGACATATTTGTGCCCCTCATCAAACGTATAGGTTGGAAGATAGTCGCTTTTCATGTTATGCAAATGAACGTGCTCCCCAGCCTGGATATCCCTGATAGCAGAGCCAATCGGCACACCGTATTTGTAAATCTTCTCCCCGGCGCGAATGTCTCGATCAGCGATTTTGTGACCCAGGCCTAAGGATTTGTTTAGTTTATAGGTCTTACCATTCAGGAGTAAATCTGATCCGGCCGACACCGATTTAATCAATACCAACACATTATCCCCGGATGCTAAACACAACAGGAATTTGTCTGTGTCTGAATTAGAACTGTCCATACCGAAAACCTCCATTGTAAAGAATCCACGCCCGAAGATCCCGCATAGTGGAAGAGGACGTGGATTTCAATAATGTACTTAAGGCATAGCTTGACGGGCAGGATGGTCAAGCGGTAAACCGCCGCTACCGCCCGTTATTGTATAATGGTAAACGTGAGTCGTTGTTTCACAACCGCTGATAAGAACCGCTAAAATCCCCAAAAATAAGACTATGATGTTGATCATTCTTTTTTTCATAACCTTCTCCAATTATGCTTATATCTATAACAATAGTAATATTTCCCCTGTATGTCAATATTACAAACCTGGCTTTTTGAGTATAGACTATTGGTAACGTGGTACTAATTTGACTTCGAGACACTTGACGTATCCATCTCTTTCAATTATATTCTACCCCAACCTGCCCTCCCCTTTCGAGGCATAAGCGCTAACTTGTTTTGTATCCATTCAAACAGCAGTTGAATTATAGGAAATTCCAAATAACAAATCTCAAATGACAAACAAATACCAATGACGAAAATCCCAAATAACAAACCGATATATGATCTTGAAGAAAGAACTTTCTCCCGACGCGTCGGGACTAAATCTGTCAGACTTTTTCGTATTTGGAATTTGAGATTTATTTGGTATGTGATGCGTGGACTTTGGGATTTCGTGGACTCCGTGCTCATGTTCAGCATGTTTGAAATTAATTCATTAAGTTAGCGCTTATGGGGTAACGGGTGGGGGTCAATTCTATGAATCAACAGAGATAGGGGGAAATCATGATGGAACGTTATCCGTTTGAGTTGGGTCCGATCCGGCCGGTTGATGAGGCCGACAGCCTTCTGATCCGCACGACCCGGGGGTGTCCCTGGAACAGGTGCGAGTTCTGCATCAACTACAAAGACATGCGTTTTTCCATGAGGTCAGTCGATGAAATCAAGCAAGATATAGTCTCTGCCGCGGAATACTATGGCAACCATCCCTTTCATTCCTGTTTTCTCCAGGACGGGGACAGCTTCATCATGAAGACGGAAGACCTTTTGGATATTTTGACCTTTCTGAAACAGCACTTCCCTTCTCTGAAAAGAGTGTCCAGCTATGGCCGCGCCCAGACCATGACAAGGAAAAGCCCTCAGGAAATTCAGGATATCCACGATGCCGGCCTCACTCTCCTCTATTGCGGTATGGAATCAGGCTCGGACAAGGTGCTCAAGAAGATCAGGAAGGGTGTCACCTCCGGGGATATCGTCAGGGCAGCGGAGATGGCAAAAGCTGCTGGGATGGAAATATCCGAGTTCATTATACTCGGTCTGGGAGGCACGGCCCTGTGGGAGGAGCATGCTACAGAAACGGCCAGGGTTTTGAATAAAATCGATCCCGACTTTATCCGTGCCCTGACAATCGGTATAAAGGAGGGCTCAGGTCTGGAGAAACAGATGAAGGAGGGGACCTATCAACTGCAAACAGAGAAAAACATCATTGAAGAGCAACGTCTTTTGATTGAAAGCCTGGACGGCGTGTCCAGTTACTATGTCAATCATCACAGTGTGGACCTGCTCATGGAAGCCCGTGGCCAGTTCCCCGGAGACAAACAGAGACTGCTGGCCATCATGGACCGCTACCTCACCCTGCCGGAAGAGGATAGGATCAACTTTACACTTGGTAAACGACTCGGCCACTACCGGCGTATGGATGACATGAAAAACCAGGATCTGAAAAACTTTGTTGAAATGAAGGTCAGGGAGGTGAAAGAGGCATACCCGGATCGATTGGAGGAGATATTTCACCACCTGAGAGCCCAGATCGTTTAGCTCAATTGGTGCCCCCTTCCTGTCATTAATTTTTAACTATCTGATTTCAATAATTATTATTTAAAATGTGACCCTACTTTCTCGTTATAATCATTACCACCGCTATCATGTCTGGGGAATCCAATGTCTTTTAACAGGAACTCCTAGTTCCGACCGTATCATTCAATCGGAACTAGAAGTTCCTGAATGAAAAATTTTCAAATATATCTGATAGCTATATCATAAAGAACCGCTTTTTTACTTGAGACCAACCCGCTATATCCAATCTGTCGGAACTCTCTGTTCATGTCGGCGACAATACTTTAGAATAATTTGAAGTAATATCAAATAGTTGGAGCTTTGGCACTAATCTTGCCTATTATAAGCCGTTCAAAGATACAAAGATATGCCCTATATGTGTTTAAGGATTGAAACCCTTTCTCAGAAAAACCCTGATACAGGTATGTTGACCCCCGTTGACCGGGATGAAGAAAGGTATCCTGTAAAAAGGCCTTATTCGGGAAAAAAGAGAAATGGTATGTTGACAGATCAAAAAAAAAAAAGACAAACTACTCCGGTTTTTACAGCAAGAACTGGAAATGGAAGTGTGATCCATGAAAACAAAAAAGGAGGAAGTTTCAAATGACTAAAGCGGAAGTGATTAAAAAAATGACAACCCAACGAATCGGATACGGCCCTCATTTGATGCTTGACCTCAATATGTGCAACCAGGAGACACTTGACGACCTTGATGCGTGTTTCAGGCTTTTAAGTGAACTCCCGGGCATGATTGGTATGACTGCGATAACGCAGCCGTATGTCTTCCGGTACTATGGATCTGTCCCGGACGATGCCGGCATAACAGGCGTAGTAATTATCGCTGAAAGTCATATATCATTACATACGTACCCGAAAAAAAGTTATGCTTTTGTAGATCTATTTTCCTGCAAATCTTTTGACGTAGAAAAAGCAAGGAGTCATATTGTCCGGTTTTTTGAATCAAAATCGCCAACTATCAATGTCCAAGAACGTGGTGCCGATTTCCCTGCAACATATTTATTGGCGTCTTAGAAAGTCGTAACAGTGGGCAGAATGTCAGGAGCCTTTGGTGCTCTCCCTGAAGAATACTCGGAATACCAAAAAGCGGCGATAGCTATTTTGCCGGTCCCCTATGACGGAACCTCAACATGGATGAAAGGGTCCCGTCGAGGCCCTCAAGCGTTGTTGGATGCATCGGCAAACATGGAACTGTATGATGTTGAAACGGATTCCGAAGTATTTAAAAATGGAATCGTGACTATGCCCCCTGTAGGGTGTCCTACCCTATCGCCAGGGATGGTCTCTGCCGTTTACGAAACAGCAATGCCCATTTTGAAAGAGGGCAAATTCCTGGTTGGAATCGGTGGTGAACATACTATTTCGGTTGGACTGGTCCGTGCAGCAGCAGAAATATTTCCAAATCTCACTGTACTTCAGTTTGACGCTCACTCTGATACAAGAGACGCTTACGAAGGAGAAAAATACAGTCATGCCTGCGTGATGTCGAGAATTGGGGAAACGTGTCCCTATGTTCAGGTGGGAATCCGCAGCATGGATTCGTCAGAAAAACGCACTTTCGACCGAAATAGGACGTTTTTCGCCCACCATATCTTGAACGGCAAGGATGTAGTCCCCGGTATCATCGAAAAGTTGTCGGAAAACGTCTACCTGACAATTGATCTAGACGTTTTGGATCCGTCCATCATGCCTTCAACAGGGACCCCCGAGCCGGGTGGTTTAGGTTGGACTGTGTTGAATAGATTAATCGCAGCAGTCGTAAGAGAAAAGAATGTCGTCGCAATGGATGTGACGGAATTGCTACCCAATCCTTCCATTAAGGCCCCCGACTTTCTAGCCGCAAAACTCATCTATCGGATTTTGAGCATGGTATTTTTGAAAAAAATCGGTATTGAATGAATAAACAAACTCACCTAAACAAAACTATTGAGCACATCGACATAAAGAGCTTTGATGCAAGGCCACTGTTTCAAGACTTTGGGAAAATGGCATTCCAGGCGAGAAATCTCGCTTCAGCCGGCGAGATATATAACCGCATGCTCGATGATCAAGACTGCGCGATCATTATGACAATGGCAGGGTCCCTATTCAGCGCTGGCCTCAAACACGTCGTGGTGGACATGATAAACTGCCATATGGTGGATGTCATCGTCTCTACAGGGGCAATTATCGTGGACCAGGATTTTTTTGAGGCACTCGGTTTTCGGCACTACATTGGCGATCCCAACGCTGGTGACGAAATCCTCCGTCGTCTTTCCATTGATCGCATATATGATACATACATCGACGAAGAGGAACTACGTGTATGCGATATGACCGTGGCGCACATCGCAGAAAACCTGCCGGCGCGACCGCATTCCTCTAGAGAATTCATCTACGCCATGGGCGCTTATCTGGAAACCGAAGGGGTGAATTGTGAACAATCCGTAGTATACGAGGCTTACAAAAATGGGGTGCCCATTATTGTTCCGGCCTTTTCCGACTGCTCGGCGGGTTTCGGATTGTTACACCATCAATGGTACAATAAAGAAAAACATCTTACCATTGATTCGGTACGGGATTTTAGGGAACTGACGGAAATAAAACTCGCTGTAAGGGATACAGGGGTTTTGATGGTAGGCGGAGGTGTGCCAAAGAACTTTACCCAGGACGTTGTCGTTGCTACAGACGTTTTAGGTGAAGAAAGGCCCATGCACAAATATGCCGTCCAACTGACGGTCGCTGACGAACGGGACGGTGGATTGTCGGGTTCAACTTTAAAAGAGGCATGCTCATGGGGAAAGGTCGACCTGAGACATGAGCAAATGGTCTATGGAGAAGCGACAATCACCTTACCTTTATTGATCAGTGATGCATACCATAGGGCTATCTGGAAAAAAAGGAAACCGAAGACTCTCGCAAAGCTATTTAGCGGATGTCACTGTTAATAAACCGAATTCGAAAAGAGACGTTAATTTAATTTTGGAGGGATCCGACCATGAAAGAATTCAATAACTTTATAGACGTGGAAGATTTTACGGAACTTGATGACCTCTACTGGAGAGATCTGCAATCCTATGCGCAAGGAAAAGATAAAATCGCTGATGACGAAACGCTTTTGGAATGGGGAGATGACGTCCCCTCGCATTACCTTAATGAGGACCAATAGATCGTTGGAAATTGTAAAAATCCAACCTAAAGGATCCGGACTGCTGACCCCCGGAATACAGGGCAAGCCGTCAGTGAAAACCGGGATATTGTCTTTTTTGGTAAGGTGATAAGAGGTGATAAGACATTGCTTTTTCTCTTTTCCGCGTGCTATCCCGCGAAACGCGCAACTATAATGGCCTTAGTAATGCTCATAGATACCCTTTGGCTGCAATTCCCTAATTGTAATCGCTCTCTCCAGGACAAGGTTGCGTCTTATCTCAAAACAAAGATGGCATTTTGATATATAACCGGCAGAGGGCTTGAAATTAAACCTGCCCACGGCAAAATCAAAAAGAGCGGTGATGCCCTTATTAAACAAGAGATGAAGGATTGGATATTTTTCCTCATTGATGACATTACCCAAATCATCACAATGAATAGCAAGTCCCGAACAAAGCCCCGGAATATAATTGCCGAATAAGTCAATGTGAAAATGGCTCACATCTATCAGTTCATCGCACCCCTGCTCGTTTGATGAAAGAATCTCCTGAAAAGGTTTGTTCACGGAGATGCCGGAAAAGGTCTTTAGCGCTCTTCCGCCAAAATGCACCCAATACCTGGAGGGGATATCCTTCAGGTAACCGATACCGTATCTCTCCTCATATTCAGCAATGGCATGCGGTTTCCTGTCATCAAAGGCATCGATTTCCTCATAAAACTCCTGTATCCACGGAAAAATATCGATATTCATAACATTACAGGCCTCAATTACCCCTTTGACCTTATAAAAAGGGATATACTCGTTATGAAAAGGGCTTATCGATATCAGAAGGGCGGTAAGGCCTATCTCCCTGAGAGATGATAGGATTTTACATGCGGAGTCGAGGTTTCTGTACCAGGAAGAATTCGTCTCTACATATTTGATGTCCATGCCTAAGGAGAGAGCCGTTTTGATCACCATCTTTAGTCCATCCGGATTAAGAAAAGGCTCCCCTCCCCCGATATGAATGGAGGCGCACCCGAGGCTCATAATTTTTAAAAGGTTTTTTTTCGTCGTTTCGCTGTCTATGTATTTCTTCTCCCATCTTGGGCTGCAGACATAGAGGCAGTGCTTACACTTGGAAGTGCAATCATAGTTGGTGTTCAAACCTCCCGAATGCAAACGATCAATAGTGAATTCCATGTTTGGACTAAGGTACTAAAAGGTCAAGCGCGGCACGTGCAATATCCTCTTCGTCCGGACAGGCAAGTTTTTCCTGTTTGATATTATAGGGAATCGGACAATCAAGCCCCGCAATGCGTACCACAGGGGCATCGAGATAGTCAAATGCCTCCTCCATAATGCGGGCGGACAGCTCCGCACCCACCCCACCGGTGCGGCAGGCCTGATGAGCCACAATCACTTTCCCTGTCTTCTTGACACTGGCCACAATGCTCTGCATATCCAGCGGGTTCAAGGTTCGCGGATCAACCACCTCAACATCGATCCCCTTCTTCTCCAGCAGGTTCGCGGCAGCCATGGCACGGGTAACCGTCCAGCCGATCGCTATGACGGTGATGTCGTTACCGGGCCGCACGACCGAGGCCTTACCGAATGGGATGGTGACATCTCCATCCGGGACTTCGCCGCTTCTTAAATAAAGAAGTTTGTCTTCAATGATCAAAACAGGATTGTCGTCACGGATCGCTGTCTTTAGCAGCCCCTTGGCATCCGCCGGATTTGACGGCATTGCGATGCGGAGCCCCGGTGTGTGCATAAACCATGCCTCCAGATACTGCGAATGGGGTGCTGCGTTACCCAGCTTACCTCCGTTAGGCAACCGAACGACCATGGGCAGTCGTATTTGATTGCGTGACATATAGTGAAACTTTGCCGCGTGATTGATCAACGGGTCCATATAGCCCAGGAATTCGATATACTGTATCTCCGCGACAGGACGCATGCCTGCAAGTGCCGCACCGATGGCAGAACCTACGATAGCCGCCTCTGAGATGGGCATGTCTATGACACGTTCGGGACCGAATCGTTTGAACAGACCCTCAGTTGCATAAAAGGCACCCCCCATCTTCCCCACATCTTCACCCAGGACGAATACTCTTTCATCCCGCGCCATTTCTTCTGCCTGGGCTTCGGAAATGGCATTTGCCATCGTCATAATCTTCATGCCTGGTTGTCCTCCACATATAAGAATTTCAAGATATCGTCACGCGAGAGCTCCGGCTCGGGGCTGTTTTTAGAAAAACTGACCGCTTCGTCGATAAGCTCCCGGTATTCTTTGTTCCAAGCCTTTGCCTCTGCGGGCGTCATTGCCCCGCATGCGTTTAAGTATTTCTCCAGACGCGGAATAGGATCGTGAAGCCTCCATTCCTCATTTTCCTTTTGGGTCCTGTAGGACGACGGATCCCATGCCGTATGACCCTGCCATCGAAAACAGATCGCCTCCAGGATTGAGGGTCCCCCACCCTCTCTGGCAAACCGTACACACTCCTTAAGCGCCTCGTATGTTGCTACGGCATCGGTCCCATCGACGGTCTTCCCCGGGATGCCGTAACCTGGGGCCCGATCAGCGATGCGTGCCACGATCATTACCTGGTCGATCGGTGTGGACACGGCAATCTTGTTGTTCTCACAGACAAAAACGGCCGGGACCTTGTGCACCGCCGCAATATTGAGTCCTTCGTGGCCCCCTCCGGTGTTGATCGCACCATCGCCAAAGGAATTGACCACGACCTCGGAACCCTTGCGCATCTTTATGGCAAGACCGATACCGGCGGCCAGATATGCCCCGGAACCCACCAAACCCTGCGGATAGACCCTAAAATTTGGATCCATAGCGTGCATGGAGCCACCGCGCCCGCCGCAAACCCCCGTGATTCTCCCGAACAGCTCCGCCATCAGTCTCTTGGGCGGCACCCCCTTAGCAAGTACGTGTCCATGACCTCGATGAGAACTGACGAGGTAGTCGGTCGGGTTCAGCACCGCGCCCATCGCTGCCGCAATAGCTTCCTGACCTATGCACGCGTGAAGAGACCCTTTCCACAA
>JBDRFJ010000127.1:0-5801 GCA_043818915.1 Pseudomonadota bacterium
CCAGTCTTGATCTCTCTCCTTCTTTCATACTCCTTGAGCAAATCGAAAGAGCGGTCATAAGTAACGCACAACAATTGCTGTTATTAGTAAGGCAGAAAGTATCCAGAAAAATGCACTCAAAGAGATATAGGTAAATTTATCGCACTTTTTTTCTCTTTCAATTCGTTCTAACATATCTATAGTTTCACGCCTATTCCTGGGTGGCTTTTTGGGATTTGATACGGCCAAAAAGAGGGCTAAGATTACTCCCACCAAAACAAACGGCAACCAGTGGATCCCCCAGACGGCAGGCCCAAACGGCCTGAGCCACGTGCCACCGGCCCACGTGAGAAGAAAAGTGATCAAAAAGAAAAAAAAGAAATTCTTGAGGCTGTCTTCCCGTCGGATTACTACCGCAAAGAGCCCGCTGAGAACAAAAGCAACAATAAAAGCGAGTAAAGATTCACGTAGAAACATGTGTAATCTGCTTTGTCTATTTTGCCTATTCTCTGTGATTATCCAAACGTCTGTCCCATCACAAAAATACGAAGATAAGAACGATCAATCTGGACCACAGTCGATAAGAGCTTTAAGAAACATGTTATGCGACGACTGTAATTTTGATCTCTGAATGTTATTGCGACATCACATTCCGCGTCTAGTTCTACTTCGTCTTTCCATTTCTTCATGCCTTTTCTGCGCGGTAATGGATAAGGTAGCGACAGGACGGGCTTCAAGGCGTTTTATCCCAATTTCTTCCCCCGTTTCTTCACAATAGCCGTATGTACCTTCCTCGATTCTATCTAATGCGTCGTTTATTTTAGCAAGAAGCTTGCGCGAGCGATCATGGGTTCTGAGTTCCAGGATCATTTTGGTCTCCAATGATCCGGAGTCTACTATGTCAGGTTTTCTTAAGCTTTGTTCCTTCAATCGGCCCTTTGTCTCAATAGATTCCCACAATAATTGCTCGCGCCAGACAAGCAGCTTTCGCTTGAAATACTCAAGATGTTTCGGGTTCATGTAGGGCTCGTCTTCCGAAGGATGATAATCTTGTGGAAGATCAATTGCCATATCTTAACTTCCGTGTAACTTCGTTTGATGTTGACAATTGGCCAAAAAGTTTTGTTTTGGTGGCTTGTGCAGCTTCGCCCTTCACGACAACAATTAGAACATGTATTATTTGATGCCTTGGTAACCTTCCAGCTAACGCCTCTGGACCCGGGGGTGACTTCTTCTCCGCATAACAGCCCGTCTTCGGGCTCTATACCGCCCCCTATCGGGTTTTTTGCCAACCAAAAACACACCCACCAGCTTGCCACGCTTGTTGAAAATCAGACTATAATTCATTGCGCGAAAAATTCGCTCGATACCTTCCTTAATAGGCAGCTTACTGAAGCGAACTGAAATCTTTCTATGCAAGAGGGATTCGGTTCCCTTAAGCCATAACCTGAACCGTATGCCCTTTTCTGCTCTGATTTTTGCAATAATAGCTCTCAGTGGGGCTTCTACAATTTTTGCAGATAGGGTTTGATCTATAAAAGCAATATTAATTTCTGTCCTTTCTGCACGGATTGGAGCAGATTGTGCGCAAAGTAAGAGAAACGCCGCAAGGATGGTAAATATAGCTCTGATCACTTTCCGCATATGAAATGGTGATTCAGTTCAGGACTCCGAGAAACACTTTTACCTGTTTGATTCAATCCCGCAGATTCTTCAGATTTTCCAGGCTTCCCTGATCAAGGAAAGCTGTGTAAGCTATTTAACAATTTCAAATAATTGGAGCTCAAAAACCAGTGTCTTTCCAGCTAGTGGCTCGCGATCCCGTGAAGTGTCAATTATTGAACCCGTCTCGAGCCTTGCTGTGTAATGTACCCTTACGATATTCCCGATTTCTGCCTGACACATGCAATCCTCCCAAAAATATTTTTCGTTACCGTTTGGCTCTTCCCACACCTACGGTTTTTACTGTAAACAGTTAACGAGGAAAATACTCACCCCCTTTTCTGTCAACATGGATTCAACAAGCCACCGAATATCGTCCCCGACAGCTGTATCTCTGGGAAGCCAAAAGCACTGGCGAGTTCTGCTTGTAAGAGCATAAAAAATACCCACGGAGAACAATATAAGAGAGAGTGTTTTTTAGCAACAGCCTCAATATCGGTTAACCCGAAAGTAGGAATATGCTTGGCAAGCTCTAGCCAACGTCAGGGTGCCTTTGAGGGGAGCTAAGGTACATCCTTACAATTCTGCTGGAACTTGAACAAAAGGTTATCCACCGCAAATTTCGTAGACAACACCTCTGATGAGTTGAGGCGTTACGGAGGGCCTTGGTATGGGGCTTCGGCATTTAACTCGAGAGAACTCACAGCGAGGCTAAAGGAGGCTAAAGCAAGGCGGGATGACATCTTATTGATGCCATCGTTTGCTGACTTGATTTTGTTTCCAAAGAGCACTCAATGCGCGTATTTTGAAATTTAGTTTCTCCTTATCATACCGGACAGATAAGTCAATGTTTTTTCAGATTCGCTATAGGAAAACCGGATTCACTTGCAGGTGGAAGAGTGTTCCGTTGGTACGCAAGCTCCGCCAGAGCAGTCAGCAATTTTAGCTTATCACAAGACTTAAGATTGGAACAAAAGTCTGCCAAAACTTTTAACCGCTTTATCGGAACTTATTGGAATCAGGGTATTTTTCTGGGAATGCGCTTGAGGGGTGAATTGTGAAGGGGACGCCAAGGCCTGGCGGACTATTCAACCTCCAGATCCTGTACATCAAGCATATTGGTGAGCTTTGTGAGGGCTCTAACAACGAGGTCTATTTCAGCCTTGGAAAGCCTTTTCAGTCCATCAAGGATCTTGTGTTGGATCGGAGGTGGTGCATTTTCTGCGAGCTTTTCCCCGCTCTCTGTTAGCTGTATGGTAATGACACGGCGATCCGGCGAGTTCCTCAGCCTTTCCACAAGTCCCTTCTGTTCAAGGCGGTCCACGATGCCGGTGACCGTGCTAGACTTTACCATAATATGGTTCGCGATCTGGGAGGGGGGGAGAGGACCGTATTCGTAAAGAGTAAGGAGAGAGTTAAGCTGCGGCACGCTCACGTCATATTTCTTGTTTAGCTCCTTCGTGTAGAGCTCTCCAGCCTGCATCAGCCTGCGGATCGAGAAGATAATCTCCTTGGTCCGGTCTTGGCGAATTTGCTGGTCGTCCGTTGGGTTACGAGGTTTTTGAGGCAAGTCTTGCATCCCAGCCCATTTCCTTCAAAAGGTCATAAACTACATTTAAACTTCACTCTTGGGCTCCTTTTTCTTCTCTTTCTTTTGCTGGCGCTTGCCTGTTGATGGTGCTTGCTCGCGCTCTTTCTTTTTCTGGCCCTTTTGTTGTTTGGCCACAGCCAACTTTTCTGCTTTCATCTTAATCAGTTGTTCGGTCTTTTTCTCATTGGCAGCAATAGCCCTGAGCCTGCCTTCCGCATCTCTTATCCTGGCCCGTATCTTCCTTACGGCCGCATCTTTTGCGATCCTTTTCGGTTCTAAGCCGTTATCCGCCAAGGTAGATAAACGTTTGTTCAACCTTCTTACCCAGTGCTCCCTCTGATCCAGTTGTATCATCTTGCCTTTAGATCCCATATTCTTCCCCTTCTAGTACTTTTTTTACTCCCGCCCTCAACGTGATGTCATGCCTGGGAGTGATTAAGGGTGGATGTCCTCCAAACATATTGCGGAGAGCTAGATTTTCACTTACGATGAAACTCCTCTACCGCATCTAGCCGGGATGCCCCGCGCGGAAGCGCGCGGAGGTTCGGACTAAGGTATAGTAAGACCCATAATAAATCAAACATATATAGGCTGCAACATGAAACCTCGCTATCTTTCACTTACCCCTCTCGTTTCCTGGATGGAAAAAGAGCGGCCAATAGAATGGCAGCAAGAGTTCGGGCGTTCAGCCGAACTAGAGGTGGAAATAGGCTTTGGTCTTGGGGATTTTTTGGTCAGACAGGCCCTTGAAGAGCCTGAGAAGGATTTTGTCGGCATAGAAATAGGGTGGGTCCCGGTACGGCGCGCATTGCGAAAGACAGCTCTTGCAGGCGTGAGAAACGTGAGGATCATAAAGGCGGAGGCACAGGTGGCATTTGAAAGGCTTTTCTCCGAGAAGTCTTTGGGAAGAGCATACGCGCTATTTCCTTGTCCGTGGCCCAAGAAGAAACATGTGAAACACCGCCTTTTCTCATGCGCTTTTCTTAAGCTCTTGAATAGCAGGCTCAAGGATGATGGGGAGGTTTCAATAGTAACGGATCATCTACCCTATTTTGAGTGGGTTCAGTCTCAGGTACCTGGAACTGGCCTGGAAGCATACCCAAAGACCGTGGCCCCACAATTTTCCACAAAGTATGAACGGAAATGGGAGGCCTTGGGGCAACAACAATTTTATGAACTAAGGCTGATCAAACGCCAGCATGTGAAAGTGCCTTTAAAGGAGGATATAAGGGTGAGGACCTACAGTGTAGATCATTTTGAACCGGAGGGTTTTATGCCCTCCGACGAACGGGGCAAAATCACAGTAGAATTCAAGGAGATCCTATATGATCCAAAACGGGAAAAGGCCTTGGTGAGGGCTCTTGTAGCAGAAGACAGCTTGATCCAGAATCCATGGATCGAAATCACAAGGGTAGAGGGGAGCTGGCACATTCGGCCTGCAAAGGGATCTATTATGGTGCCAACAGCTGGGGTGCAGCGTGCGCTGGACTTGGTACGCGACGCCACGTTGAGCCGCAAGAACGAAGGCCTCCCGCCGGTCACTCCGGAAAAGGACCCATGAACTGACTCTGTAAAATTGAAAAGAGCTAAAGTGTTACGGCACGAATCCTTCCGGCCGCACCTCAATCAGTGCTATGGCGCCAGCAGGGCAGGTAACTTCACACAGGCCGCATCCCATGCACTTTTCAGCCGCTACAAGGCTTACGCTCCCTTCACCGTCTTCCCATGAGATGGCACCAAAATAGCAGCGCTCGTGACAGGTCCCGCAGCCGCTACACAGATCGCGATCGATTTCAGCCCTGAAACGGCTGGGATCAAGCACATGAATACCGCCTTTTATCAAGACGGGCATTGTCTGACAGCAGCAGGGACAGCAGTTGCATATGAAGTGATCAACCTGATGGCGGTTCATGGTGACATGGATGAGGCCTTTCTCCTCCGCATTCCTTAGAATGTCGAGCGCTTCTTGTGCATCTATTTCCCTGCCGGTCCCTCTTGCCAGGGCATAGGCTGCAGCGTTGTTGACCTGGATACAGGCCTCAAGCGGTCGGTCGCACTTGTGGGCGGTGAGGCGACAGGTGCATTTGGTGACAGCGAGGGTCTTGGCCTTTTTAACGACTTCACTCACACTTTCAAAGTCCAGGATGTGTGTCTTGGCCTCCACAGATACGTTGACTGGAATAACTCGCGTAAAAGGCTTTGGCATTATCTCGCTTATCTTTCGAGCGAACTCCGGCCATTCGATCTCCATGAACTCCTGCCACAGATCCAGGAATTCCTGCGGCGCCTCTTTCCACAAGATGGTGGAATCGTGGAGCTGTACCATGTCACGACACGTTCGGTAGGTGGGGGGAGAGGTCTTGTGAGAAGGAAATACGAGCCCCTTAAGGAACAGCTCCTGTAACTTCCCCTCTACCTCTTCCTCGGAGAGACCAAGTTTACTTGCGACGGTAGGGGCAGCGGCTGGCAGAGAAAGCAAGATCCGGGCATCGGTCTCATCTGCGAGCATCTGAAATAGTCTGGGCGCAATCTTGGACTCACCAAGTCCCACGCGGGCAGCAAGCTGTTC
>JBDRFJ010000128.1:0-2229 GCA_043818915.1 Pseudomonadota bacterium
CCTTGCGGGGCATGCTTTCCGAATATTTCGAAAAAAAGAAACAGAAAGAGATTTAAGGAAAAGGGCTATGAAATGCAGAGAAATCCTGGAAAGACTTTCCGAATATCTTGACGGTGAGCTGGATCCGAGACTTTGTCAGGATTTGGAAAGCCACATGGAAGACTGCCATCCGTGCCTGATTTTCGTGAACACCCTGAAGAAAACCATTACGCTTTACCAATATGCCGGAAACGAGCCTTTGCCCAAAGAAGTCCACCTCCGTTTGCACGATTATCTGAAGAAAAACTGCCAGGGCTGTTAAGATCGGATCTTCCCTGGCGATGGTTTTCGGGGGAGCACCTGCCGTCCCAAAAACCCTCGATCCTTCTCTCACGCTTGTTACTCAGCACCCTTTACTCATAGCTTTTATTATCTCGTGCCCTGTCCCTTGAACTCAATCCTGTTTTTCTGAACCTTTGACCGATTTTTGACTTTCTCCTTTATTTCTGCTAAATTATTCTAACCTTACATCAGGGAGACGGAAAAATGATCAACCAGTAAAAAGCCTGTTCGAATTATGGAATGGGCTTTTTTATTTCGGAGGCTTCAATTGCAATGTTTTCCTTGGGTTTCTTAACGTAAAATTCGCTCAAAAAAAGAGGGATATCCAAAATATCGAGAAGCGAGACTTGATCCTGGGTACGACCTGAACGTTTTTGAACCGGGCGGAGTAAAAAGTCCCCACTCCTGATGATACATTTAAACTGAATCTGCTATACTGCTCACATTATGGAACAGAATCGAATACTTCAAGACTTGACCGAAAGAACAAAGCGAGCCGTTGCCCACTATTGGCAAACGCGATCCGGACAACGGCAGAAACAAGAGCAGAGTGGAAAGGCAGATCAAGGTTTGCGCAGTGCAGTAACCGGCGGCGCACAGATGGATGGTTTCATCGATCTTTTTACGGGACTCGTAACTCAGGCTGGAATACCTGAGCGGTTCATTTTCAGGAAGAAGGCCGTTGAACTTCCCGGATTCTTCAGACCTACCAAGGAATGGGACCTACTTGTTGTCAAAGAACGCACATTAATTGCTGCGATAGAGGCCAAGTCACAAGTCGGCCCCTCCTTCGGCAACAATTTCAACAACCGGACTGAGGAGGCGATGGGCAGCGCCCTTGACCTCTGGACAGCGTTTCGGGAACGCGCCTATTTCCAGAGTCCGCAGCCTTTCCTCGGCTGCGTTTTATGCTGGAAGATTGCGAAGCGTCGAATCGCCCGGTCGGTGTTCAGGAACCGCATTTCAAGGTTTTCCCTGACTTCGTTGGCGCCTCATACATGAAGCGTTATGAGTTGTTTTGTCGGAAGCTTGTGTTGGAGCGTCATTATACGGCATCCGCCTTCATTACTTCGACAAGCCAAGACGGCATCCGCGGGGACTTCAAGACACCAGCCGACGACCTATCAATCCATCGGTTCGCTAAGGTGCTGGTGGCCCATGCAGTAACCTTTGTGTGAAAACATGCTGACGACCTTTCACAGGCTCATTAATGGCGATGCACGGGATCTGTCCTTCTTAGACGACGCGTCCGTCCACCTCGTTGTTACTTCTCCTCCCTACTGGAATCTCAAGCGGTACAACGAGAATCCCGATCAATTAGGGCATATTCAGGATTACGAGGCATTTCTGAGTGAACTGGAAAAGGTTTGGAGGCATGCTTTCCGGGCCCTTGTCCCCGGTGGGCGGCTGGTGTGTGTGGTCGGTGATGTCTGCGTGGCCAGGCGCAATTTCGGACGGCACCTTGTTTTCCCCCTCCACGCTGACATTTGTGTCATTTGCCGGCGGATTGGCTTTGACAACCTGAATCCCATCGTCTGGCACAAGATCGCCAATGCGTCCTATGAAGTGGCAAACGGATCGAAGTTCTTGGGCAAGCCGTATGAACCCAACGCCATCATCAAGAACGACATGGAATTCATCCTCATGCAGCGCAAGCCGGAAGGATACCGGAAGCCGTCTGAAACACAGCGCAAAGCAAGCAAGATCTCCAAGGATGAGTTCAATCAATGGTTTCAGCAAATCTGGAATATCCCGGGAGCGTCCACCAAGCAACATCCCGCCCCATTTCCGATGGAACTGGCAACCCGTCTCGTCCGCATGTTTTCTTTCACGGGAGACACCGTACTTGACCCATTTTGCGGAACTGGCACCACGATGATTGCTGCTATCAGAACAGGCCGGAACAGC
>JBDRFJ010000129.1:0-4154 GCA_043818915.1 Pseudomonadota bacterium
TTGCGCGGAGCGCCTCGCCCGATTTGTCCGACCGCGCGCTGATTCGCGCGGCCGAACAAAATCGTTCGAGCCGTTCGCCCTCGGCCTTGGCGAGTAAACTCGCCAGCCCGATTCCGAACCGCTCAACTCGCCGTTAGGCAGCAACCATCAAACACGAAAGGAGATATGCATGAAGAAAACACCGAAGACGACTCTCGTAGTTCTTGGGATTCTGCTCACTGCTATCATCGGCTGTGGAGGTTCAAGCAAACCCAGCAACGCACTAATCGAAAGTGAGTTCCGGCACGCCTGGTATGCCATTCACGGCGAGTCAGGGAAAAAGGGATGGGGTTGGAATCTTCAGCAGATTGAGATTGGTGGCGTTAGCGTTGATCGCGATTCGGGCACGGCCAAAGCGAGCATCAAGTTCACCTATCTGGCATCTGGCGGAACATATACCAAGACCGGCGACTTTGTGTTCCGGCGGTTCGGCGACAAGTGGGAAATTGATGACCGCGAAGGAATTGACTCATTATCAAAGACAAAATTCCAAATGACTCCATAGGTGCCGCCTAACGCTGCGCTTCACCTGACAGACGCCTTCGGTGTCAGCAGGTGAAGCGCAGCGTTAGGCAGGTGCAATTGATCCATGACAAGGGGGACTTTGGACCAACATAGGGGATGTTATACGGAAGCAATATAAACAGTGAGCACACCAAATGGGAGGTGCATTATGAATAAAGTATTGATTGTATTATTTATAACACTTGTCTTTTTATTACCAGATTCAAAAAACGCGATTGCTTATGAAAAGGAAATAAATGCGATTGCTTCTACTCTTGCAGATAATATTTCAACCTCAGGGAAAAAATCCATTGCTGTTGTTGATTTTACTGACCTGCAAGGCAATGTCACGGAGCTGGGCAGATTCCTATCAGAAGAGTTTTCTGTGGCTTTATCTGAGTCTGGGAAAAGATTTGAGGTTGTGGATAGATCCCAGCTTAACAGTATTTTAAAAGAACAACAGTTTACCCTCTCGGGATTAGTTGATCCTAAAACAGTACAAAAGATAGGGGCTATCGCGGGGGTCCAGTGCCTTGTAACGGGTACTCTCACACCTTTTGGAGATAGCATCCGTCTCTCTGTCAAGGTATTGGATACATCCACCGCAAGGGTTATAGGAGGATCACGCGGGGATATAGCAAAGACAAAGGCCATAGAGGAACTCCTCGCAAGGGGGGTAGAATCTGTTCCGATCATCGGGGTACCTCAAGCCCCACCTTCTCCCCGGGTTCCGCCTCCCTCCGGTTTAAAGACCAAAACCGTGGGTAACATAACAGTGTCCGTTAAAAAAATATTGATATCGAAAGAACAGCTTATCGTAGCTTTAGATTTCTTTAACCGGTCAAATAAAGAGCTTAAAGTAATAAGGAATTGTAGAGTGATCCCCGGTTTGCTGGATGATAAAGGTAACAGATATAACTACGACAGCGGAATTTCCGAAACATGTCCCGAATTTGGAGAGACCGACAAAATTAGGACTGCGGAAAATAGTGGTACCACCTTATACGCTCAGTCGGGCAACGACGTTGTGCTGAGTTTCAAGCCGTCAAGGTGGGATATCAATATACGCGATATAGGCTCCATTTTTGAATTCTCGCTTTCCTTCATGGTTTACGACCCCAAGGATAAAACAATCTCGGTCCATCAATTATCGCTTTCTGATATAAAAGCTCAGGTGCCACGATAAAGAAACATAAAAAATGCCTAACAAGGCGCCCACGTGGGACGCGGCAAAAAACCGCCGCGCCCCTTAGCTTTCGCGTTAGGCCGAAAGGAGAAAGGAGAGAATGATGAAGACTAATTACCACTACAACGATACATGCATGTAACACATTGAATTTTAAAGAGATTTGGCGTTTAAAAATGCTGTTCTTTTCGCCGATTTTGTAGGCCGAAAGTTGTTTAATTTCAATTAGTTACATAAATATTTGTAATTGCAGTATATTTTATAAGTCATTGAAAAGTAAAAGGTTATTTAAATTCTTACCCCTGGTTTCTACCGGAAAGCAAAGAACAATTTGTCATTGTAAGGTTACAATTGTAAAAAACTTGTTTCTGTACTGTTGATGGTATCGTTACTTGTGCTTTTTTCCGCGCCGCTCATGGCAGAAGATAGTTACTTCGAAAAAGGCAAGAAATATCACATCGAATACCTTGGAATAGACGGAGATGTTTTGGTCCTGTCAGGACCTGATCATTTTGGATGGATAAAGGTGAAAGTTTTGGATGGTAAATTCAAAAAGTATCGGTGATGAAGGATTGGTGAATATCACGACCGCTATCATCGCAAAAGAAATAAAATGATCTTTGCCTAACAACGGCATTAAGGGTGACGGCAAAAAGCCGCCGCGCCTTATGCCGAGCGTTAGGCAAACCACAGAGAAAGGAGAAATTATGAAAAAGAGAGTGGCGCAATGGTTTCTATTGCTTGCTTGGGTGAGTCTGACGATTTGTCAAACTGCAACGGCACGCGAGCAATCTGACAAAACCTTCCGCACCGTAGACGATATTGCAAAACTTGGCGTCTTGGTAATTGACAAGAGCATGAATCTTGTCGGTGTTGATTGGGAGGATCGAGGCAAATGGGACGTAGGCGAGAATCGTATCGTTAAAGAAATTGTAGCAATCGGATCAAAGTACGGTGTGAACTTGACCAACTATAAGGGAAAGATACTTGTAGGTACGAGACAAGGCGGCGGTAACCTTTTGGGTGGCGCTCCCCTGGTGTATCTGGAATTGCCTGATGACTGGACTGAAATAGTAAGTTTTCCTGATCTCCCCAAGTTACCAGTTGTGAAGTTTAAATCAGGAAGGGTCATGCTTTTGTTAAAGCAAATGGTGGTAAAATACTCCCCTGAAACTCAATGCATGATAAACGGAAAGATATTCTCACGCGTCGATGACAAATGGGCAGTCAAAGAAACGTCTAAACTATCAGACACACAGTCGCCCACCCCGCAACCAAGTATCCGATCTCAGAAGATAAATGTCACGGGGAAATGGTATGGCGAGGCGCAAGATGGTATTTCGTTGACTCTCACAATTGTTTCAGACGGGAACAAAACCTCAGTTAAGAAGGTAGGTTATTCTTTTCCTCCTGCCGAATCGAAAATCGAAGAGTTGTCAATGGATGACGACTCCTCTTTTGGTACAACAGATGGAAATGAATTGTCGCTCGTTATGCCTCTCTTGAGTGGCTTCTCGGGCATTGGCGGATGGTATAACATCCAGCTTTCATGGACAACCGAGAAGACCATCATTGTTACACTGACTAAAAGTAAAGAGCCTTCGCTCGAACACATGAAGAAGATCGTCGCTAAAGGCACTGCACTCATACACAAACCGGAAGGCTCCGTTCTGAGGGATACGTAAAAAAAAATATTGACAAATCTGAAATACAGGAGCAAATTTCAAAACAGATCTAAATAGCCATGTCCGTCAAAGCACCATTGAACCCCTTATAAGGTGACATATGGTGACATTGATCAAATCCGTCGTGCCTCGAAAAAGAGAATGGGGTTTTGTTTTTTTGGTCTATAAATATCCTTGCCGGAGCGGGGTGTGTTTTACGTATCTCGGCATGATTTTGTTTGTGGTGGTAGCGGTCACCTTGTTCTTGTCCGGTTGCGCTGGGTCACAGCGGGCAAAAGCGACGGAGTCACCACCGGCCTAAAAATATTTTGTGCCGGTGCCGCAAACCGGCTGGGTGCCGGTGGATATTCAAAACCCTTCATTGCTAAGCCAAGAGGTTTACGTTTTTGAAGGGTCAACCACGATCAATTTGATTCCGGACGCGCGAAGCGGTGGCTGGATGTTTAATCGTCCGGCCATGGCGCATTTCTTGGTCAATGGTGCCAATTCAGCGAACACCCTCTGTGCCAATGTAAGTGAGACACTTCCCCCCTTTGAATTTAGAGTATATGATTGAGGGCGGGAAGGAGAGATATAATGGAGAAGAAGGAAGCGATGTTAGTTCATGTTTCAAAGGGACTTGAGGAAATGGAAGGAGGCCGTAGGGCGACTGGAATTTCCTCAAGTGGCCGGACCAGAGGTCTGGCAGGTCTGTCTGTTGTTCCTGATTCCGAGGTTCCTGAGAAGGCGGTTCGCCGCCG
>JBDRFJ010000130.1:0-77869 GCA_043818915.1 Pseudomonadota bacterium
CTCAATATCAACAACAGGATCAAAAACAACGATTTCAGCCTCCATACCCAATGTATTTTGGAGCAGCGTACTCTTTCCGACTTGCCGAGCCCCACTGACAACAACCACAGGAAAGGACTCAGCCAGCTTATAAAGTTTGTCTGTTAATATTCTCCTAATATACATGGTGTAATATTAATGATGGCATCATTAAAAGTCAAGTATTTTATTGTTTCCAGAAAGGTATTAATTTGGCTTTATTGATCCGCAGATTACGCAGATTACGCAGAACAAATATCTCACGCAAAGGCGCAAAGGCGCAAAGACGCAAAGGGAAAAGATAAGAAGATTATGACAGAGAACGATCCGCAGATTACGCAGATTACGCAGAAATGAAAGACCAAAGAACCTATAGGATCATTGGAGCGGCGATGGAAGTGCATAAAGAATTGGGGTGCGGGTTTCTTGAAGCTGTGTATCAGGAAGCATTGGGGAGGGAATTTGTAACACAGGAAATCCCTTACAGATCGCAACCTGTTGTTGAGATAGTATATAAAGGGAAGCCCCTGGATAAAACATATCAACCAGATTTCGTTTGTTATGAAGAAGTAATTGTCGAAATAAAAGCGATTTCCAGTTTGTCTGGTACAGAAGAAGCACAACTGATCAACTATTTAAAGGCTACTGGTATGAAGGTTGGCCTCTTGATCAACTTCGGTTCGAAGTCACTCGAACATAAAAGATTTGTTTATAATCTGTGAAATTTGCGTAATCTGTGGATTAATATTCTTGAAGAATTAGCTGCGAACCAACGCATAATAATCCCGCATAATAATGGGCAATAAACTGAACATTTTTAAAGACGTCCGAGTTGTCTCTGTTGTCATTAGTTTGATGATATCCATATGGGCTGTTTATCAGGACAGCGTTATTAATGGCGATGGTCTTTTGTACGTATATTCAGCCGCCCAAATAAGTGAAGGGAATTGGCAACAGGCCTTCAGTATATATAACTGGCCTTTTTATTCATGGCTGATATCCCTGACAAACCAGCTTTTAGGCTTTTCATTAGAATCGTCTGCCCATCAACTTAACGCGGTGTTAACTGCTCTTGCCGTAGTTGCATTTATTAATCTGGTTAAGGAACTTGGCGGCGACAAGAAAATACTCATTGCAGGCGCCATAACTATTCTGATTTATCCAACGCTTAATGATTATCGGAACTATATTATTCGTGACGCCGGCTATATTGCGTTCTATTTAGCATCCATCTGGCTGTTTATTAGGTATATCAAGTACAATAATTGGTCAGATGCGGTTGGCTGGGGAACCTCCATGACAATAGCGACATTGTTCCGAATCGAAGGGAGCGTTTTTCTTGCTTTAATGCCTCTGATTATATTGTTTAAAAACCCCGATCCAGTACGCAAGCGGTTGCAACTATTTTTAAAAGCACATACTGTCTTGTTTGTGTTCATTCTGCTTGGATTTGTGCTCTGGCTGGTAGACGGTGACCTTATTCATCAGAGACATGGTAGGCTATATGAGCCGGTAGAAACACTACAAAACTTATTCGGTTACGTTACAACAGATATGGCAAATAAGGTGGAGGTTCTGCGAGGGAGTTTGTTAAATAAGTATTCTTCGGAATATGCCTGGGTAATCATCTGCCTGTCATTGCTGGTTATTTTTATAACGGAAACCATCACGACGCTGACTCCTCTTTTTGCTGTTCTTGCAGTTTATTCCGTATTCCGCAAACTCTCATTTCAGGACAATTTCCTAAGAGCTGTTTGGTATTGGCTGATTCTTTTGAATGTATCAATATTGGGCGTGTTTTTACTTAAAAATACCTTTTTAACCGGAAGATTTCCGTTGGCGCTCTCCCTGACGGTTATGCCGGCTGTGCCATTTGCATTAGTATCCCTCTTTGAACGCTGGCGGGAGAATAGACATGGTTTCTCGGTGCAAAGGCTGGGATTGCTTCTGATAGGTATAATGTTATGCTTTATGGCGCTGGATGGACTCATATCAACAGGCCCATCAAAGGAATATATAAAAGATGCCGGCTTATGGTTAAAACAAACTACAAAAGCTCAAGAAACGCTTTACAGCAACAATTCAGCGCTGACCCATTATGCGGGGAAGCTTGGTGATACTGGATACTTATATGATTATGAATGGAGCGATACCTTCGCTTTACTCAAGGGCAATCAATGGAAACAATATGATTATCTTGCGATTCAAATAAAAAGAAAGCATCCGGAACGGGCAAATACGGTTATCGATATCTTGGGTTTGCAGCCGGTTAAGACCTTTACGAATAGTAGAGGCGCTAAGGTACTCATTTTTAAGACAAGTGATAGCTCAGTTGAGTCATTGGGGTAATGTGCATTATCCGCAGATTACGCAGACTACCGGAGATTATGAAATAAAGAGCGGGTGACCAGATCCGCAGATTACGCAGATTTCACAGATTTTTTAGGATGAAATAAGCGATGAGAGATCAGAGAACGTACAAGATAATAGGAGCGGCCTTAGAGGTTCACAAAGAGTTGGGTTGTGGTTTTCTTGAAGCTGTATATCAGGAAGCATTGGGGAGGGAATTTGTAACACAGGAAATTCCTTGCAGATCGCAACCTCTTATTAAGATAGCATATAAAGGGAAGCCTCTGGATAAAACATATCAACCAGATTTCGTTTGTTATGAAGAAGTAATTGTCGAAATAAAAGCGATTTCCAGTTTGTCCGGCACAGAAGAAGCACAACTGATCAACTACTTAAAGGCCACGAAATTAAAGGTTGGGCTTTTGATTAACTTTGGTTCGAAGTCTCTCGAGCATAAACGATTTGTGTACAATTTATAGTCCGCAGATTACACAGATCACACAGAAAGGATGAGCTCTCTGTTGAATAATGGGGACAACCCTTGCGGATCATAAGGAATTAGGATTAGCTTTTTAGGTATGTTTCAAATATTCTTAAAATTAAATCTGTGAAATCTGCGTAATCTGTGGAAAATTTAGTTTTATATATCGTTTGTATAATCATGGGTGGAGCCGGAGCCTTGATCATGGGTAAGTTCGCCCCAAAATTGGGGCTTATGGATCTCCCAACCGAGCGGAGTTCCCATACTATGCCAACGCCAAAAGGCGGGGGAGTCGGTATTCTTGTCGCTTTTGTTTTGTCTTCATTGGTTCTCAAAATACCAGCAAGCTTTTGGCTCCCCGCAACCTTCCTCGCCTTATTCAGCTTTTTGGGAGACAAAGTTCCACTCTCGCCAAAACTCCGCTTACCCGTACAGTTCATCGCGGCTCTCTTCCTTCTTTCCTCTCCTCTGTTTTCTAATTTTTCGTCTGTCCTCTGTCCTCTGTCCTCTGCTCTCTATCTTTTATCCTTGTCTCTCTTCATCGTGGGTACCGCCAACTTTTACAATTTCATGGACGGGATCAACGGCATTGCCGGAATCACGGGTGTAGTAGGGTTCGGTCTTCTGGCTTTTTATGCGTACCTTTCGGGAATTAGCTCTTCTTTCGTAGCCCTGGCCATCTGCATGTCAGTTTCCTGCCTCGGCTTCCTCCCTTTCAATATGCCAAAAGCAAGGGTTTTCATGGGGGATGTAGGGAGCATTTTATTAGGGTTTGTGTTTGCGGGAATGGTTGTCTTGCTTTCTGAAAGCCTTCTTGATTTCATCTGCCTGGCCACTTTTTTGTTGCCTTTTTATGCGGATGAATTGATCACCATGGTAGTGCGGTTAAGGGATGGAGAAAATCTGGCCCGTCCCCATCGCAGGCATCTTTATCAGTTCCTTGCGAACGAACGGGGGATATCTCATTGGAAGATTTCGGTGGGGTATGGTTTATGCCAGCTAATGGTGGGCCTGAGTGTATTGCTTGTGAAACCTTTTGGTGATATGATGGTTTTATTACTGATAGCGGGTTATTTTGGTGGGTTTGTTGTGCTGAGTTTTCGGTTTCGGAGAAGATTGAAGGATTAGCCGCAGACGCGCGCCTACAGGCCGGTGATAGCCGCAAAAATGCGCAAGAAAATAATTAAAATTTTGTGTTTTTTGCGCTTTTTTGCGGCCATATTGCTTTGCGTGAGGAAATGTCAAGAAGTTTAACAGGGAAGATATCATGAAGAAGATACTGATAAGTAAAAATTTATTTATTTTGATTCTGACCGATGTGGTTCTATTGGCCCTTGCTTACTTCTTGGCCTATGTTGTGCGGTTTGAAGCCAAGCTTGGGGCAGGGGAACTGCTGATTATAAGACAGACAATTGTCCCTGTCGTGCTGTGCAAGCTGGTGGTGTTTTACTTCTTTAACCTCTACCGCGGCATGTGGCGTTACACCGGTATCGTTGATCTCCTCAATGTGATCAAGGCGGTAGCGGTGAGCTCGGCGATTATTATTACCGTGATCCTGATGTTGAGCAGGTTTCAGGGTTTCTCGCGGTCCGTATTTGTCATCGACGCTGTTTTTTCCTTAATATTAATATCCGGCATTAGACTTGTCATCCGGATCCTTTTGTCGACGACTACTACCTTTAAGAAGAGTATCAACAGTAACGGACATAAAAAATTGATCATAATCGGGGCGGGTGACGCGGGGGAAAAGCTGGTCCGTGAGATCTATGATAATCCGAGGATGAAATACGGGGTAGTCGGCTTTGTTGATGACGACAAAAATAAGGTCGGTAAACAGATCCACGGAATAAAGGTTCTCGGCAGGGTTAACGATCTCAAAGAGATTGTAAAAAGCGAAAGTGTGGATGAAATTTTGATTGCCGCGCCGTCCGCGGTGGGAGAAGATATGCGGCGCATTGTGGAGATCTGTGATTCGGCAAAGATCCCTTATAAGACGCTGCCGGGTATGGGAGAGATAATCGACGGCAAGGTCAGTATTAAGACAATTCGAGACATCTCATACAAGGATCTCCTCGGAAGGCCTCCTGTTCGGCTGGAAAATAATAAAATCTCGGAACTCCTGAAAGACAAGTGTGTGCTGGTCACGGGTGCAGGCGGTTCGATCGGTTCTGAATTGTGCCGGCGGATCTGCAAGTATGGGCCGTCACTCGTGGTGTTGTTCGATGCGAGCGAAAGCAACCTCTATTCGATTCAGATGGAACTCAAACACGTAGTTACTTATTTGAAATATCGGGCCGTGCTCGGTCGGGTACAGGACAAGAGATTGGTTGACAAGGTCTTCCGAAAATACAAGCCGGATGTTGTCTTTCACGCGGCCGCCTATAAGCATGTTCCGTTAGTAGAAAGAAATCCATGGGAGGCAATATATTCTAATATTGTAGGGACCAACACCCTCGTCAAAGCGGCAATTGACCACGAGGTCGGCCGATTTGTCCTTGTTTCCACAGATAAAGCAGTGCGGCCGACCAATATAATGGGGGCATCAAAGCGCGTTACTGAAAAGATAGTCCAAACTCATGCTTCCGGGCCGACCAAGTTTATGGCGGTGCGTTTTGGGAATGTGATAGGTTCTTCAGGGTCGGTCATTCCTCTTTTTCGCCATCAAATCGAAAAAGGCGGACCTGTGACTGTTACGCATCCGGAGATAACCCGGTATTTTATGACTATTGAGGAGGCCGCGCAACTTATACTTCAGGCATTTACCATGGGAGAGGGTGGTGAAATCTTTATCCTTGAAATGGGGACTCCGGTCAAGATAGCGGATATGGCCAGTGACCTGATCCGTCTTTCGGGCAAAGAGCCTGACACAGATATTGAGATAAAATTCATAGGCCTCAGGCCGGGTGAAAAGCTTTACGAGGAGCTGATTACAGCGGGAGAAGGGATTGTAAAAACCGAGCATGAAAAGATTATGGTGTTACGCAACGGGATCCCAAGCGGACAGACAAATTCGTTAAATTATCTCTATGAAAAAATAAAGGAATTGTCGGCGCTGGCGGATACACACGATACGAAAGGCATAAAACTCAAATTGAAGGATATTGTGCCTGAGTATACGATGTCGGATGATGAAGCGGTGGTGTGATAGTAATAGACAACCTCGGTATTTTATGGTAGGATGTTCCTTACTTAAAAAAGAGAGGGCTTTAGAATAAGGAGGAGAGTCATGAAAAAATCGAGGAGATTGATGGCATTATGCCTGGTCGCGGCGTTGACTTTTGTACTGCTTCCTGGTTTGTTGCAGGCTGAAGAACAAGCCGTAGAAAAAGAGCAAACTATAGAAAAGGTAAATATCAATAAAGCGACTGTCGAGGAACTTACTCAGTTGCATGGGGTAGGTCCCGCATACGCGGAGCTCATTGTCGAGTACCGCGAGGCACATGGTCCATTTGAAAGGCCGGAAGGTATCATGAATGTAAAGGGCATTGGGCAGAAAATATGGGAGACAAACAAAGACCTAATTACTATAGAATAATTTTACGCACGCAGCCCCTCTTTTATATAAGGCCCTTGCAAAGTCGAACATTTTGCAAGGGCCTTTTTTTATGTGAAGTTAACCATTGTCTACGGTGGCAAAAAACCGGTTAAAGGCATTGACATATGCCCGCGCGCTTGCCTCTAACACATCAGAGCTTGAACCCCTGCCGGAGTATATATGGTCATTGATTTTGACTTTTAACGATGCCTCGCCAAGGGCGTCTTTCCCCGTAGTAAGCGCTTCGACTTTGTAGTCAACGAGTTTGGCGGAATGACCTGTTAGGCGGTCTATGGAGTTGAAGATAGCATCTACAGGCCCGTTCCCGATACTGGCATCCCTAATTTCATCCTCCCCCCTTTTTAGCGTCACAGATGCAAGCGGAAGCGCCTTGTCTCCGCTCATCACTTGCAAAGAGACAAAGGTATAGGTTTCAGGGACCTTGCTCAATTCTATCTCAACGATCGACCGGAGGTCTTCTTCCTGTATCTCCTTTTTGCGATCGGCAACCCTCAAAAACCGCTTGTATATGTTTTCGAACATCTGGTCGGAAATCTCATAATCCATCTCCTTGAGTTTATGCCGAAGGGCGGCACGACCTGAGCGTGCGGTCAGAACGAGCACGTGTTCCTTCAAGCCTATGTCTTCCGGGCGCATGATTTCGTAGGTAGCGCGGTCTTTGAGGATGCCGTCCTGGTGCACTCCCGAGGAATGGGCAAAGGCGTTTGCGCCCACAATTGCTTTATTGGGCTGCACCGGAATGTTCATCATTCGGCTTATTAAATGGCTTGTTGCGGCTATCTCTTTTGTGACAATGCCGGTTTCGACATTAAATGCGCCTTGCTTGGTTTTCAGTGTCATCACAATTTCTTCCAATGCCGCATTGCCAGCCCGTTCCCCGATCCCGTTGATAGTGCATTCTACCTGGTTCGCTCCCTGCATGATAGCAGCCAGAGAATTGGCAGTGGCAAGTCCTAGGTCATTGTGGCAGTGAACGCTTAATATGATGTTGTCTGTGGCAGGGACACTTTCTTTGATACGACGTATCAGAGAACCGAATTCCTCCGGGATGGCATATCCAACGGTATCCGGGATATTTACCACTGTAGCGCCGGCCGCAATCACCGCCTCAATGGTGCGACAGAGATGATCAAAGTCGCTCCTGGAAGCATCTTCAGTGGAATATTCCACCTCCGGGCATAGCTTTTTGGCATAACGGACAGCATCCACCGCCATCTGGATATTTTTCTCGCGGTCTGTACGGAGCTTTTTGGCCATGTGAATATCCGAAGCCCCCAGGAATACATGTATTCTCGGTGATTCGGCCTCGCGGATAGCTTCCCACAGCACATCAATATCTTTTTGCACTGCCCTGGCAAGTCCCGTGATAGTCGGTTTGTGGACCGCAAGGGCCACCTGTCGCACTGCTTCGGCATCCCCAGGGGAAGAAACTGGAAATCCCGCTTCTATAACATCTACCCCCAATTTTTCAAGCTGCCGGGCCACAATCAATTTTTGTTCTATATTCAATTTTGCGCCGGGAACCTGTTCGCCGTCCCGCAAAGTTGTATCAAAGATTAGGACCTTACGCGCCACGCTACGCCTCCTGTATTCGCTCTATTATTCGGTAATTTTTTAAACTATCACCCAAAGGGTGCTTTTGTCAAGAAGGTGAGACCTTTGCAAAACTGCCATTTTCCCGTGATACGGCGTCAGGCTTCGATTTTTAATCCTCGAAATACCTAATGTATTCCTCCGGTTAAAATTCTTGCCTTCCTTGCCTGACAAAAAAATGTCGCATTTTTCAAAGGTCTCAAGGCATGAGGCTTACTCTGGGATTACCTTCTTTTTCCCTACCGAAAGATCGTGTAGGGGGATAAGGATGTCAGCGGTCTCTTTTGCCCACATAGCGCTGTCGTATGCCTCTATGACATTGATGTGAACACCGGCCGGGATAGGCGGAGCGGATTTGGGGAAGTTTTCGCCGTTGCAGCAAAAACCGGTAATCACGGCTTTCCCTTTAGCGGTGTTGATTACAACCGATTGTCCCCCGGGGGTATGTCCCGGCGTCAACACAACTTCAATACCGTCAACAATTTTCTGATTCCCTTCTACGGTGACCACATTTACATCATCTAAAAGATCTGAATAATATCGGTGGTCGATTGGATGGGGGTTGTGAAAAAAATCGAGTTCAGCCTTTTGTACATAAACTTTGGCGTTTTTGCACTTATAGTCATTTTCACAATGATCGTTGTGAAGATGAGTGTGTATAATTATGTCTATATCCTCCGGTCTTAAGTTTATGCTCTCAAGCGCGTCTTCAAATTCCAATATCTCAAAACCACATTCCTTCCCTGCTTCTTCCGGGACAACAAATTGTTCCAGACCCGTGTCGATCAAAATATTTTCTTTGCCCCCCTTGATATAAAATACATAGATCGGCAGCCATATCCTTTTACCATATCCCCTTAGATATGTCATAATTCCCTGATCGGTCTGGTTTATGCCGACGACCAGCGGATGTATGGTATATTCTGTCATTGAACCTCCTTAATCTCTCGCCCGCTTTCCCGTCCTGCGGGATCGCTCGAGCCCACAGAGATCCCAGAGAAATAATTTTTTGGCCTGATTTTTTGAGGGGAAAAATCAGGCCAAATCATCGGCCCCTGTCGGGGACTTGGCGTGTAACACCATAGGGATTTTATGCGAAAGCTTGACAGTTTGATCTGAATTCCCCTCTCAGGAATTCAGATCAAAAACTTTGTGTCTCTGAGAGCTCTGTGAGAGATAAAAACACTTACCGTCATTGCTTATTATTATCAGATGTCATCAAAAAGCCTACAATCCCAGATCGGCCACCCGCACGAGTTGGTCGCCCAGCATGCGGGTATAGCTCCCCATTTCATTATCGTACCATCCGTATACTACTACTTTTGTTACAGGTATATTTACCGTGGCATTGGGCATTTGTGCAAGAACATCTTTTGGGAACCCCTTGATCTTGGCAAGGTCAAAGCTAATGTCAGCCGTTCTAGTGTGCGTTTCGCTCCCTTCAATAATCGTTCCTGCCAGAGGGTACCCTATAATATCAGAGGATACGTTTTGCTCCTCGGTAAACATCAAATATCCTCGCTTTTCTCTGGCGGCGGTTTCCTTATAGATCTCATTGATTCGTTCACGGGTAATGGTATTGCCGTCAGGGTTGTCTTGAAGATCAACAACCAGAATTATCAATGATCCTGTATTGACCGGCACACGGACCGACTCGGCAATGAAGCCGATTTCCTCCATCTCAGGTATTACCAGACGAAGGGCCTTGGCGGCGCCTGTGGTGGTAAGAATAATATTATTAAAAATGCTACGGTTTTTCCTCAGATCAGTCGCGCCGGCGTTAGGAGATCGGTCCAGCACTTGCTGTGAACTGGTGGCAGCGTGCACCGTGGCCATAGACGCGGTCAATATCCTTTTGGATCCGAACGCGTCTAAAATCGGTTTGACCATGAAAGCAAGACATGTAGTTGAACAGGATGCGTTGGAGATAAGAACATGGCGCGATGGATCATACTCGTCTTCGTTGATTCCCATTACGGTGGTGACAGCATCCGGCGGCATACTGCGGGACTTGTCTTTAATTTTGAATGGAGCAGAATGAACTACTTTACGGGCACCTGCTTCAAGATGGCCGCGTAGGGCGCCTCCAGGGGCGTCTGCCGGAATCGTGGGATCGGTAAACCTTCCGGTTGAATCAACGACCAATTCCACTCCATTGTCCCTCCAGGGGATCTCACGGGGATTGCGGGCGCTTCTCAATATCTTTACGGGGATACCGTCAATGATCATTGAACCGTTTTCTTCATTCAGATTTTCAATAAGACGCTTGCTTTTATATCCGTACAGATACTGTTGCAGTGAGCCGTATGTGGAATCTTTTTCGATAAAACAGGCCACATCTTCCAGCCCTGTTCCTACCTGCCTGCCTATGTTGACCACAATTTCAGAAAAATATTTTCGGCCTACGTTGTGCCATAAAGTAAGCTTGGCTATCCGTCCCAACCCATTTATTCCGAGCTTCACGGTACTTTCGGTCATTTTACGCCTCCATTATGCATTATTATAATTCACCGCAAAGAACGCAAAGTTTTAAAGATCATTGATAAGTCTATTTAAATTCTATTAGGGATAAATCCGAAATTCGAATATCGAAATTCGAAACAAACCTGAAATTCAAATATCAAATTTTCAAAACGTTATTCAATCTTTCGCGGTACCGGATTCCTTGAGAATGAAGAGTACAATCTTCCAAGTCACATTGTTTCGGATTTTGAATTTTGACCATTCGGATTTGTTTCGAATTTCGTGCTTCGAATTTCATAGTTTCTAAGTTGGTATTCCTTTGCGCTCTTTGCGTCTTTGCGGTGAGGTTAACAGTTGATTTTTTACGCGTGAACATCTTGTTCTGTAATCGGATGCGTACCATAGTAGACGGAGCCTTCTTTTCCGTCAATACTTAAAAAGTCTCCGCTTGCTATTGAATGTTTGTTAATTATAGCGCGTTTTTCCTGTTCCAATACCGTTAATTTGCGGCAACCGACCACGCATGTCTTCCCAAGATGATGCGCAACAATCGAGGCATGCGACGTCGCCCCCCCTCTGGAAGTAAGAAGCCCGTCGGCGGCGGATATTTCTCTAACATCGTCAGGGACGGTATCGGGCCGTATCAAAATAAGTCGTGTCTGTGGTTCATGGAGCCGGAACCACTTGATCTCATTCAGGGTAAAGACCGCTTTTCCGCTCAGCGCTCCTCCGCTTACTCCTATTCCTTTTGCAAGTGATGACTTTTTCAGCTCGTTTGTGACCACAAAGTGTGGAAAGGTCTGTATTTTCCCGACAACCATATCACGGGATTGTAATATGTGCAGTTTGTCAGCGCTATTCCCTTCAAAGGTAAATTCTATCTCCTGAGCAGTCCAGTTGTTTTCATACACGAGTGTTTTTGCACTTTCACGGAGCATATGAAACACTGCTGGAAAAGCTTCCTCCAATGACGGATCCTGCCGTCTTCCTTCATCCCCTTTTTGTTCTATTGATATCGGCTGGGTTTGCACAAGACCGGCAACCACATCTTCGCCTTGACCTCCGGTAGTGTAATCACCCCATGGAATTATTCGGTCTACGGATTTATTAATGTTATGGGTAAACAAGACCCCTGACCCTGCCGAGGTGGTCAGGTTCCCAAATACCATTTCCTGGACAATAACGGCTGTTCCCCAGTTGTCTGAGATCCCCATAATCTCACGATAAGCACGGGATTTGGCGGAATGCCATGATTCAAAGACCTGGTGGATTGACTGCAGCAGCTGTTCCTTGGGATCATCAGTAATTTTTATCCCCGCGGCCTCAACGGCTTTTCGATAGTGCATGGATAATTGACGCATCTGGTCGGCGGTAAATCCCCGTTTCCGAACGACCTTATGCCGGGTCTTATGTGCCACCATTTGTGCATGAAATGTTTCCCTCGGGATGCCGAACGACATGCCCCATGATTGGAGGAAACGCCTGTAATTGTCCCAGGCAAACCATTCCTGTCCGGTCTTGCGGATCAGGCCTTCTGCTATTTCTTCATTGATGCCTACATTCAAAAAGGTATCCATCATTCCCGGCATTGCAATAGCAGCTCCGCTTCTAACGGAAAAAAGGAGAGGATTTTCCGGATTGCCGAATCCTTCCCCTGTCTGCTCTTCAACCGCCTTTACGTGTCGATAGATATTTTCAACAAGGTCCTTTCGCGCCTGTCTGAAGGAATTTATAACGCGCCGGCATCGAAAGACCTCTGTTGTGATGATAAAACCGAAAGGTACGGGCATTGAAAGATCATGCAGCCGGACCAAATTATATCCCTTGTTTCCCAGGTATATCTGATCCTTGACAAAAGGTGGGGGGTGGTCAATGCTGGCAACGGCTTTGCCCGGGTCGTAGCTCAGCAAAAGATCAAGGTCTTCGGCCGACAATTGCTCGGATTGCTCATTCAGGGAATGGATGACTCTGCTGATAAAATTATCGAGATATTGAAACCCAAAGGTACTGGCGATCAGATCCCGCATAAAGGTCTCAGATATCTTATAGGTCCGTTCGTCAGAGGTCTGTTCGCCTTCCCCCATACGATATTTTGGGAGGAGGAATTCGTCGCGGGTCTGCCGAAGAATTATCTTAAGATTATCTTCATGTATATTTCTATAAAAAGTTGTAAGGATATCCTGTTCCGCATCCGCAACTCCTTGGAATATATCCACATATTGGGTAAAAGTAAATCTTCGTACCTCCAATGCCCTTATGATGAGTTTGGCGTGGCGCTGGAGTCGCTTGGAAGCTATGCCGTCGAGTTCGAGTGCCTGCACAAAAAGATGTATAATATCACTGATCTTAAAGAAGGTGTCTCTTGTAATAAACTGCAGGTTGATAGAATTGATCAGTTCTTCAAATAGACAGTTGGCATAGTTCTCAAGGCGGAAGGTAAGGCCAAGGGCGTCAAATTTCCTTTCATAATACGTTCCGTACATGGAAGGTATATCCGCGGCGATGTGCCGTTTGTGGTATATTGCCTCTACCCCCTCCGAGGGCTCCGGCGAAAGGATTATTCTCTTTAGGAGTTTCAGGTAATTTAGTATCCCCTGCAGTTTTCCTACCACGTCTTCCCGGTCAATAGCTTTCTCAAGAGTGTCTATGTGTGGGAATCCTTTGTTCTTTGCAATGCTTAAATGAGCCCTTATATCCCTGTGGGCCAGATTGTATTTTTCATTCAAGAGCCTGTATAATCGAAACAGCAATGCCACACGGGCACGATCCTGCTCAGGTCCTTTTTTCAGACTGGAAATCAGCTTCTTCCCCTGCTCAGGCGAAAGCCGCAGCAGGTCTTGCGGCTTTGTGACTTCTTGATTTTCAAAGAGCTCGGTGACTACCTCATGAGCGCCATCTACATAAACGCCGTAGCTCGGGATATGCCTGTACAGTTCAGGAGGAAGGAACGGAGCAAGGAATGTCTTGTCGCGAGTGAGCCAGAATGTGAAGATCGCCGTGGTAAGATGAATAAGGAGGTTATGACTCTCTACATGGCACTGTTTTCTTAGGAAATGGATCAGGATGTCTCCCCGGTTCACGACCTCATCTATCTCCGTAGACACATCTCGAAGGGCGCCTTCAGCCCCGATTTCATTAAAGTAGACAGGAAAGAGCTTGGTAACCTGCTTTATCAAATTATATACCGGCTTAATATCGCTGTTGAGGAGGCGCGTCACATCTTTTTGAAATAGATCCGTGTCCTTAATGACCACCCCTTCCAATTTTAAGTATATGATAAGCGACGAAAGTAGCCGACGACACCATTTGGGGGCGTTTTCAATAATGTCGAGCCATACCCTGATATTTAAAAGATGTACGGGATTGGGGGTCATTGGCGCGTCAGGTGAAGTCTTGCCGATTTCGGGTCCGTGGAACCCAAGAGAGATGGTGTGGCGTATAAAGAGATCCACCAGTTCACTCTCTTTACCTTTAAAGACCGCTTTGCCTATGTTCTGTATTGTATGAAGCGCGGTTTCAGGATACTTGTGGATATTCTTCTTCAATATATCAAAGGTCTTGGCTAACAATAGCCCGGGCGCTTCACTCGTGTGGTTCTGAATTATATCGGAAAGCGATTCATTTATACGGCGAAGGGTCTCCTCGTGAATGGAGGAGAGACCGGTTATCGCCATGATCTTGAGAAGTATGGAGATCTGATTGATATAAGAGAGCCTGTTGTCTGTCTCTTCTTTTGCAATCTGATCCGGGAGGTCCCGAAATTCTTTCATGATCTGTTGAAAGGACGGAAGTTCCAACAGATTCGTGAGGGATTCGGCAGAGCGGTACTTCTTATTGGTATGTTCAAGTTGTGCTAACAGATCCTTAAAATGGGAGTGGGATACTGGTTGAAGAACCTGCTGAAGTCGCTCATCAGGAATAGATGTCGTCCTTTTTTCAACAAACCAGACAGACAGGTTGTCTTCCCTCGCCCAGTATTCGTAACATTGCTTGAGCGAACGGATAAAAAGTGCATTAAAGACCGAAAGATCGAATTCTTTCGGTGCGTTTGCAAGCAGGAGCCTCCCTATGCGATGCAGCGGGTAAAAGCTGGTAAAAACAGAGAAAAAGTTTTCGTCCGACAGTCCGTGGAGTCTTTCAAAACAGTGGATAAGCTGGGGCGCGACGCGTTGGAGCATGTTCTTGCTGCCGGCGAGCTTTTCCAAATAAAGGAGTGTGTATTCCACGGCATTTTGACGCTGGCCGGCATCGGTGAGACATCCTGTTGCGTCCAGAAACATTTCGCATATAATGGCAACAACCTGAGGGGCGCTTCCGTCCTTTTCATAGACCGAAAAATTTTTAAGGGCATACTTTTTCAACTCAGCAATAATGAAGCGCCAATTTTTTAGGGGATGACTCAGTTCATAGAGAAAGGATTCGGCTTGTGCGTGGAGCCCGGGATATGACTGAATTACCTCAAGAAGTGGTCTGTATTTAGCTTCTATTGTGGGAGTGTAGGCGGTCTCCTCCAGGTTGCGTCGGAGCGCCTCTGAGTCAAATCTTTTATCGGAAAGCGTCTCTTTTAATAACATAATCTTAGTTACGGGTTACGGGTTACGGGTTACGGGTTGCGAGTTACGGGTTGCGGGTTACGGGTTACGAGTTACGGGTTGCGAGTTACGGGTTGCGGGATTTTGGCTTTGAGCTTTGATTCCTGAGAGTTGCGTTTTTTCTTCTCTATTCTCTATCCTCTATCCTCTGTCCTCTGACCTCTATCAACGGACCACGGACTACTGACAACTAACACTATATTTTATATCATGTTATTGCAGGGAAAGTAAAGTTGTGCATTTTGCATTTACGCCTTTTTTATGTTATTGAACATCATCTTTATGTATAGAACTTATATCCGCAGATTTCACAGATTTTCGCAGATTTTTATTTAAATATTTTAGGCTCTTTCTTGAAATCAGTGTAATCTGCGTAATCTGCGGATTGATTAGCTTTGCTCTTTAATGCAATTAGGCAACTTCTAACCCTATCAATCACTGGACTTCATTATGAAATCAATTAATGTCGGATTATTGGGCTTTGGTACCGTGGGCGCCGGAATGGCTAAGATACTCATTGAAAACGGCCCCATTATTGAATCCCGTCTGGGAGCGCCTCTTGTCTTAAAGAAAATCGCGGACCTTGATATCACCACGAACCGCGGGGTGGCGATACACCCTGACATTTTAACCACGGACGCTTCCGAGGTATTGAATGACCCTGAAATCGACGTTGTGGTGGAGCTGATCGGCGGATATGAGCCTGCGAAGTCTTTTGTCCTTCAGGCTATTGCAAACAAAAAGCATATTGTCACCGCGAATAAAGCGCTCCTTGCAAAACATGGGAATGAGATATTTGCCGCAGCCGCAAAACACGGCGTGGAGGTCGCGTTTGAGGCAAGCGTGGGAGGTGGGATCCCCCTGATCCATTCTATTAAAGAAGGGCTGGTAGCAAATCGAATAAAAACGCTCTTTGGGATACTCAACGGCACCGCCAACTATATCCTTACCAAGATGACGGATGAAGGTACCTCCTTTAAGACAGCATTGAAGAGGGCGCAGGAAAAAGGGTATGCCGAAGCAGATCCCACCTTTGACGTGGAAGGGATCGATACCGCCCACAAGTTGGCCATACTTATGATGATTTGTTTTGGTATACCTATTAACCGAAATGCTGTATATACCGAGGGCATTTCAAAGATAACTCCGCTTGATATAGAATATATCCAACAGTTCGGTTACAGGATCAAGCTTCTCGCCATTGCAAAGGACACAGGGGATGCGGTGGAGGCAAGGGTTCATCCCACGATGATACCCGCAGAGAGTATGCTTGCCAATGTTAACGGCTCCTTTAACGCGCTTAGCATTACCGGAGATATGGTCGGAGATATCCTGTTGTACGGCCGGGGGGCCGGAATGATGCCGACCGGAAGCGCGGTGGTAAGCGATCTGGTTGATGTCGGCAGAAACATTCTATATGGCGCTGTCGGACGATCTCCGGCAATAGGGTGGCAGACAAGCGCAGTTCGCGATAGGCGTATTAAAACAATTGATGACCTGGAGACCCGGTATTATTTTCGTTTTACCGCGGTAGACAGCCCTGGCGTCCTTTCAAAGATTGCAGGGGTGCTTGGCGCCCACCAGATCAGCGTAGACTCGGTGCAGCAAAAGGGCAGAGTAGCGGGAGGCAGTGTCCCCATTGTAATGATTACCCACAAAGCCCGGGAGGCTGATGTCCGCAAGGCGCTTAAGGAGATTGACGGCCTCCCTGTGGTTCAAGGCGAAACCATGTTGATAAGGATTGAGAATAGAGAATAGAGGACAGAAGACAGAGGACAGAGAATAGACGAACCTCTGACTTCTATTTTCTGACCTCTGACCTCTGACATCTGGTAGATGATATGAAGTTCGTAATTCTCGTTGGTGACGGCATGGGGGACTATCCCATTGATTCACTTGGGGGCAAAACCCCCCTTGAGGCGGCAAAGACCCCTAACATGGACTGGATCGCCGGACATGGCGAAGTAGGCTCTACCAGGACCATCCCGGATGGATGTGAAGCAGGTAGCGATACGGCAAACCTGAGCATATTGGGGTACAACCCGCAGGATGTGCTCAGCGGAAGAGGTCCTCTTGAGGCGGCAAGCCTTGGTGTGAAATTAGCGCCGGCAGATGTGGCATACAGGTGTAATTTGGCAACCCTTTCAACCAGAGAGGGGACCCTTGTAATGGACGACTACAGCGCAGGCCACATCCCCACTGAAGATGCGCGTATACTTATTGAAGACCTGGATCGCAAAATAGGGGACAACATATTCCAATTTTACCCGGGCGTGAGCTACCGCCATATTATGGTGTGGCGAGACGGAAAGATCGATGTGGACACCACGCCCCCCCACGACATTATTGGCCGGCCCGTTCAGGAATATCTGGATCGGATCAAACCCCACAAGCATCTATTGGAGCTGATGCGGCAAGCCGCTATTGTTCTGAAAGATCATCCGGTAAATCGGAAAAGAATAGAAAGAGGAGAAAAACCGGCAAACAATATATGGTTCTGGGGCCAGGGGCATCCTCTCAAAATTCAACTGTTCAAGGAAAAGACCGGGTTGAGCGGGGCAATGATTTCAGCGGTAGACCTCTTAAAAGGGATCGGTGTATATGCGGGACTTGATGTGATCGAGGTGCCGGGAGCAACCGGCTATCTGGATACGAATTATGAAGGGAAGGCAGATAGTTGTCTGGAGGCGCTGAAAAAGGTCGACTTCGTCTATCTCCACGTGGAGGCGCCGGACGAGGCAAGTCATGGCGGCCTTTTAGATGAAAAAATTCGCGCAATCGAGGCATTTGACGAGAGGGTGGTAGGCCGGGTACTGAATGGATTGAAGAAGCTTGGTCCCTTTAGGGTCATGGTGATTACCGATCATTATACGCCGATAAGCGTTAAAACACATACCCGCGAACCGGTCCCCTTTGCCATATATAGCACGGATGGAAATCGTTCCGGGATACCCGGAGGGTTCAATGAGAAGACAGCAAAAAAGGGCATCCATATTAAAGAAGGGTTTAGGCTGATTGAACGATTGATTGGTTAAATCATTTCTCTTCTTATTCTCCTCCTCTGCTCGATCGGCAGCAACACGCAGAACTTGGTCCCTACCCCCTGGGTCGACTCCACTGTGATGCGGCCTCCATGGTCTTCTATAATCCTGCGTGTCATCGCAAGGTTTAATCCGATGCCTTCATTCTTTCTTGTAAAAAACGGGTCAAAGATGTAGGGAAGATCGGTCTCTGCTATGCCGCATCCATTATCCTTGATCGTAAGGGCAGCACATTCATCTTTAACAACGGAGCTGACAGCGATCCTGTCACCTTCGGAGAGCACGTCAATGGCATTATCCATAATGACAGCCAGTGCCTGCACCATTAGATCATTATCCAAAAAAAGTTCGAGATCCCTTACCTTATCGATATCGAGGTCCAGGATAATCCCTTTTTCCTCTCTCCTTTTTTCAGTTATCAACAGCGTCTCCCGGATTACATCAGAAAGTTTGCCCAGGGCCATGCTCGGACGCGGGATCTTTGAAAAGGATTCAACATTCTTTACAATTTTTTCCAGACGCGCTATCCCCTCGCTTATATGGCTATAATATTCATTGGTTAGATCTGATTTTTCGCACTTGTCGTAAAGCCGCCTGACAAACCCTCCCACAGTCATGAGGGGATTTCGGATCTCATGCGCCACACTGTCGGCCATCCTTACTATGTCGAATATCCTTTTTGATTCGTTGTACTTTTTCGCCAGCAAATTTAACTCGTCAGTATTCTGTACCGCGACCATAATAAGATCTATTCCATTTACGGGATCTCGGTAAAGACAGGTGCTTATGTAAGCAAAAAAACAACCCTTGTCCTTCCCACACATCATCAATTCCCCTTCAAAGGAATTTGATCGCGCAGTGATGTTAAGGATATTCTGATAGAGGTACTTACGGTCTACCTCCAAAAATAACAGTGACAAATCTTTTCCTATAAACTCTGACGGAGAATAGCCAAACATATCCATAGCGGACTTGCCGAAAGAGACTATTGTCCCATCCTTTTCGATTACGATAAATCCATTTTTGCTGATATCTATAGTATTTTGAACTGGTTGATAATGTTTGGTCTCTTTTTCTGCCATGCAAAACCTTCCTGATTTCGTAAAAAATCAAAAACACCCCCTATAAGGGAGGTGAAAAGATTCAGAGTATTAAATAACTTATATAAAATACATCATAAAAATGCAAATAAATTTAGGGATTAATGAATTGTCGGATTTAAGAATTTAGGAATTGAGGGATTTAGGAATTAAGTTACAAATTTTGTCAGCAAAATCCCCTTTTTTGGTAATTATCTCGGATGCACGATGTAAAGAGACGGGCGCGACCGCAAGGCGGCGTCGTTTTTTCTACTTTGTTTTCAGCCTATTACATCATCAAATATCTTGAGAACGAAGTGGTACGTTTTTTGGCACACCCCTTGCCTTAAGTATAGGCAAAACGGAAGCAACCTATAAAAGGTGGTTAATCTCTTCAAGTTAACGGAAAGGGTGAAACTTTTAACTGAAAGGGGGACAAGATGAAAACGACAGGAAAGAGTTTTTTAGTAGTTTTTATTGGAGTGCTTTCCTTGCTTATCGCGGGAGGCACAGGTTATGCGGCGGTAGGCGGGTTGTGCAGTAATTGCCATACCATGCATAACTCGCAAGGTGGAGTCGACCTGGACGCTCTCGGTCCGTATGGCGCCTTGACCAAAGGTACCTGTTTAGGGTGCCATACGACGACGGGGACTGACCCGTTAGGCGACGCAAACAACTATCCATACGTAAAATTGGGTGGTGGTGCTACCAACTGGCTGGCCGGCGGATATTTCACCGACGGTGGGCTGAACCACGACGACAATAGCCATACGTTAGCAAGTACGGTTACGCCTGCAGGATTTGACGGCGTCGGCGGCACCTTTACAAATTACAGTGGAGGGACTGACGGTTTGTCCTGTGCTGGCACGGCCGGGTGCCATGGTGTCCAGACCACGGCGAACCAGGCAACGGCTATTTCAGGCGGCCATCATGGAAACAATACTGCCCTGGGGTATCGCATGTTGTGTGTTGACACCGAAAAAGTCGACGGGACCGGGGCCTCGGATTATGAAGAGGCGCTAAATCTTGCTCCTGATGCAGCTGACCCTCATAATCTCTACAATGCCGGCGTTGCCACCAATGCCACTATCAGTGAGTTGTGCGGCAAATGTCACGGAGATTTCCACGGCACTGCCAATACAAAGATCGGGGATGACTGGGTAAGGCATCCCACCGATAATCTTATCACCACAACATGGGAGATCCAAACTATCACTAACTATACCGCCACGGATTGGAAGTTCAATCCAGCCGGTACGGTGGACATGGCTGCTCCTGCCACGGGTAATCTGTATGTTACTTGCCTTTCATGCCATCGGGCGCATGGCACAGAATATAATGACGTGCTCCGTTTTGATTATGCCGCCCAAAGTGCAGGAGGCGGGGGGACCACAGGTTGTCTCGGCTGCCATACCGCGCAGAGATAATCTATTGAAAACAGGATAACTTAGTGAGGGGCATCCCCGGGTAAGGGGATGCCCCCTTTTTTTTGTGCAAAAACTCTTCCTCTTCCTTTAATCGGCAACCCTCAACGCTTAGCCCTCTTGACAATTGCTATATCAGGTTATATATATAAGATACAACCGTGAAATTTTGTACTGTGGCTTTTTGCCCAGGAAATTTGCTGGTCGTTCTTTTTGATTACAATAACCTTCTTCCCGTTGATACTTATAACTACTTCACAGTAACTTTCTCTTCCATCTAAATTTCGCCTGTATATCTCTTCCATTTCGTTGGTTAATGAACTCGTCGCGGATTCTCCCGTTCTTTCTTCAAAAGATGAAGTCTGTTGCACATATTATGAAAGGATTTATCCTTAATATGAAATGCATTGCAGATATTTGGCCGCACTCATTAGGGGAGTATGGTAAAATCCTTAATAAAATGAGGAAGATACAAAAAGTTGACATATTGGCACCGGTTTTGCTGTAGTATAATGCCGAATGTTTCAGTGGCAGCTATTATGAGTCCTTTGCTAAGGAAGACCGTTATGTATTAAGTGAATCTTGTCAAGGTTACCAAAATTGCGAAAAAGTGTTGACAGGACTGTGTTTGTTATGGTAATAACTAATTGTGAACATGTGAAAAAGGGGTATGTGTCTCGTTAAGGGGACTAATTAAATACTAACGATTAAATAGGGAAAGGGGGAAATTATGAACAAAAACTTATTTTTAATAGGCGTGCTGTCGCTGCTCCTAATAGGGGGAGTAAGCACAGGCTACGCGGCGGTGAGTGGGCCTTGTGTCGATTGTCACACCATGCATAATTCGCAAGGCGGGGCAGTTATGGGGCTCGCTACGCCACAATCGGCGTTGCTGCTGAACAACTGCCTCGGGTGCCATACGACGACGGGAAGTGACCCGTTGGTTGCTGGTTATCCATTTGTTAAGCTTGCCAGTGGCGCCACTGATGACAATTGCTTAGCCGGTGGGTTCTTCCCAACCACTATGGGCACGGGTGATAATAATGATGATCATCATGGAATAGGAAACACGAATGAGCCGGCCGGCTTTGATAGTGGTGAGACCGGCTGGTATACGGGCGTTGCAAACGGCTTAGGCTGTGCCGGTACCAATGGCTGTCACGGGAACCAGACTGACCTTGATGATATGGTGGCCATCAGTGGCGGGCATCATGACCCCACAGCCTATCGGATACTGTATGTTGGAACTGACGCCGTTAAGGGTTATGGCGCAAAAGATTATGAGGAGGCCATAATAGCCAATCCTGCTACACCAGTTGTGACGACAATTGGGGATACCCAGAATGTGAATATTTATAGCGCCGGGGTAGATGATCCGAGCATCAGCGAATTGTGCGCCAAATGCCACGGCGATTTCCATAACGAGAGCGGAACTACTGGAGATGTTGGCACTGGCAGCCCGTGGATCAGGCATCCCACGGACGTAGCCATTCCCACGACTTGGGCAATAGGTAACACCGGCTATACCCCAGACGGAGATGATTACAAGCACAATCCGGTGGGTTACGATAATGCAACATTCAGTATAACTGCCAAAAGGGCAACCTGCCTTTCCTGCCACCGTGCACACGGCACAGCGAATAATGATCTCTTGAGGTGGGCATATAGCACCCAGGATGCAGGAAGTGGTATTGCTTATGGCTGTCTCGGCTGTCATGACAGACAACGTTAATCTGTTGAATGCATAACAGGATAACTCAGAGAGGGTATTTCCCTATCGGAAATACCCTCTTTTTTTTTGGCGCGCCCGGGGCCGGGCGCACCTACTTGGAGGTGCAGGTCCTCCACAAGCCCGATCCCGCTAAAGCGGGATTAGCTGGACGGCAAGGGTGTCCATCGTGAGGTGGAATCTGCAGGAGGCCGCAGACAAAGCGCTGGCTGGAAGCTCGATATTTCCAAATCGCTAAGAGCGCATGGCTGACAATTTTTCACACGATCAACATCCCATCTCCATAGCTGTAAAACCGATACTCTGATTGCACGGCAGCTTGATATGCGTCAAGGAGGAACTCACGGCCCGCAAAGGCCGATACGAGCATGATGAGTGTGGAGCGAGGAAGGTGAAAATTGGTGATCATGGCCTGGACTACCTTGAATTTGTAACCTGGGGTGATAAAAAGGTCGCATTCACCGGCTCCGGGACATACAAACCCTGTTTCGTCCGTCGCATATTCCAGCGCTCGCACCGATGTCGTCCCGACGGCTATGATTCGTTTACCATTCTTTGTTGCATTATTAATCTTTTTGTCGGCATCTTCTGATATCTCATACCATTCAGAGTGCATACGGTGATCACGGATATCGGTGACCCGGACCGGCATAAAAGTCCCATACCCCACATGAAGCGTTATGGAGGCGAACTCGATACCTTTCGCCTTAAGCTTACTGATAAGGTCATCGGAAAAATGAAGTCCTGCAGTGGGGGCCGCTACGGCCCCTGTTTTGTCGGCATAGACTGTCTGGTAACGTTCCCTGTCGTCTCGTGAAGACGGGGCTTCGTCATCTCGTTTGATATAGGGCGGAAGCGGCATACGGCCCAAGCGGTGGAGTATGCTGTCAAAGTCGCCGTTGCAATGGAGCGTGATATGTGCCCGGCCGTTATTGATCGCGTCCACTTCGCCATATAAGGAGTCATCGAAGATAATGGCAGTACCCTCGCCGGGGCGTTTTGATGCCTTTATCAGGCATTCACATGTAAAACTGTTTCCGTTATTATTCGCAGCCGGGTATCCTAAAAGAAGGACTTCCGCCTTGCCGCCCGTTTCCTTTCGTCCCAGAAGACGCGCGGGAAAGACCTTTGTATTATTCACCACGAGCAGGTCGGACGGACCAAGGAGCGTTTCAATGTCGGAAAATCTGTGATGAGAAACTGTGCGGTGAGCACGATCGAGCACCATAAGACGGGACTGGTCGCGTTGCTCCACAGGTTGCTGAGCGATCAGTTTTTCAGGTAAATAATAATCAAAGTCATTTAAAGACAGCATAATGTAATATTTCACCGCAAAGTCGCAAAGAGCGCAAAGTTTTAAAGATTATTGACAATTCTTTTTATTCCATTTTTCAAAATGGGAACATTGAAATTAATCAATAGTCCCAGCTTTAAGCCTGACAACTTTAAATACGTCAACAGTTGTGCTTCATGGATTGGCTCGATCCGGTCAACAGCCTTTAATTCCAGGATTACCAGTTTTTCAACAACTACGTCCAGTCGATATCCACAATCCAGTTTTACTCCTTTATAAGACACTGGAAGGGGCTTTTGCCGTTCAAAGGCAAATCGGCGAATAGCAAATTCTCGACAAAGACACTCTTCATAGGCTGATTCCAATAGCCCAGGCCCGAGATTGCGATGCACTTCGATTGCCGCCCCAACAATTTCTTTTGAAAATAGATCTTCCTTTTTTATCATATCAATTTTCCCTTTGCGTCCTTTGCGTCTTTGCGGTGAGATTAACAGTTGCCTCTCCCCTGCAACTACCGCTGCGCCCAATAGACCACTACCAGTCCCGCGACCATCATGAGGAAACCGTATATCCTTAGAGTACGGGCTGGTAATTCGGAGATTTTTACAAGCCATACTTTTAACTTGTCCGGGAATGCAAAATAGGGGAATCCCTCTATAAACATGACCAATCCCAAGACACATAAGAAATATTTCATGAAGCGCTCCAATATCTTTACATTTTCAAACAGTTTGTGTCCATCCAGACGTATTATATACGTATGAAGTTTTTTGTCAAAGGCGGGCAAGGAAAATATGATCTTGACAACATATTATAATCTGGATACTTTTTTAAAAACAATCTTCTCCGAGGCTGATGATTTGGTAAAAAGTCATATTTTCCCATTCACCCTCACCCCGACCCTCTCCCATCGAGGGAGAGGGAGTCTTTGGATTTTTTGCGAAATCATCAAAACTTATGGAATAACAGGAGGGACCGATGCTCTTACACATCAGACGGGTCAGGCGTGAAGTGATTTTGGGTTTAGTGTTGCTGTCTATATTTGCTCTGAGCGGATGTTTATATCTTCAACCACGAAAAGCGGCTGATATGGATAGCGTGAAGGAGGATATGACGAGAATTGAGCGGTCTTGCGCGGAGAACGACAAAAAGGTGGCGGAGATTTATAGTCATCTTTATATACTTCAGGCAAAAGTATATTCTAATGAAAATCAAATTAATGCATTGAAAACGCAATTAACTCCCCAAACCCCACCAGAGAAACCTGAACCCGAAACCCCTGCCCTCCATCGCTCAGACGAGGCAGGCGGGCGTGACTCGCAACTCGTAACCCGCAACTCGCAACCCGAGCCCACCAAGGAAGCCGCCCCCCCCAAGCCCTCCGCTGTCACCACACCCGTGGAATTGAGCCCGTCGGATGCGTACAAGAGCGCTTATGCCGCGTATCAAAAAGGCCTTTATGAAGAGGCAATCGCTCTCTTTAATGGATTCGTTGAAAAATATCCTGAACATGATCTCGCTGACAACAGCCAGTACTGGATCGGAGAATGTTATTATGCCATAAAAGATTATCAGTCCGCTCTGCAGGCGTTCAAAAAAGTGATTGAGAAATATCCGGACGGCAATAAGATGCCGGACGCGCTTTTGAAAACAGGGTATTCGTCCCTCGCCTTAAAAGATTATCAAAACGCTCGAGTCTATTTAGCACGTGTTGTAAAGGATTATCCGTTCAGTACCGCCGCGCAGAACGCGGAGATTAAGTTGAAAAAAATTGAGGTGATTGGGGAGTAAAAAACTATTCCGCCACGAATGACACGAATGAAGGATCGCCTATTGTGACGGATAAAAAAACCAAAGAGATAGAATAGGACATTTCTAAATTGGCTTTACACATCAGAGTAATCAGAGTTGTCTTTTGAAGGTTGGGATGGTATATTAACTAAAATTTAGTTGTAAAAAGGAGGCTGCATGGCACAGGCGGCTAAGTTTGATAAATTAATCGTCAATGGCATACGAGAACTCTCGAACCAAGAAAAGGAAGAGGTGTTGAATTTTATAGAATTTTTAAAGGTAAAAGAAGACCAGGTTTTTATCGAGTATGTCAACATGAGAACACAAGAGGCGGTAGCGGCTAAAAAAAAGAGCAAGGTTTTTTCTTCTTTAGACGAGTTACAAAAAGAATATGCGTAGAACCTACCGGCTGGAAATCTCACCTGCTGCCAAACGTGACCTAAAGAAATTGCCGCGTCCGGTTCAGAAAAAAATTGTTTTCGAACATCTTCCACAAATAAAGAATGAACCTTATTCGAATAGTGAACCTTTGATAGGTACCCTGAAAGGAGAAAGATCCTATCATTGTGGCAGAAAGCCCGAATACCGAATTATCTATTATATTGAAGACGCCCTAATTACTGTGACCATTATTGGAACACGAGAAGGTATATACAAGAGAGCTAAGAGGCGAAAGAGATAAGAACTAAGTCATAGCCACTGCCACTTATTGTTTGTGGCAAGCGCACCCATCAGAACTTGCCTTCGGCAAGAACAATTATCGAACAAATAAAATTCCTTAAATTTAAGCATTTCAGACCTTAAGCCCTTCAGATACTTTGCGTCCTTTGCGTCTTTGCGGTGAGATAACATATTATGCTTTTTCAAAAATCGCTTGACAGCCCCGCCTTTTTGTTTGTAGCAATGAAACCTTTATTCGAGTGCCCATCCAGAAGTGGTGACTTTTGTTACGAGACAAGGCCGCACAAAGGTTCCTACCGCAGGTGTAGCAGCGCTACATCGAGGATAGAAACCTGCGGAGAACGCGGTATCGGGACAAAAGATGCCACTTCCGGGTGGGCACTACAGATTTCTGGAGGCTGGACGATACGGTTATGCAAAGGGACTTGGAGGAATATTTTTACTGGCTGGCGCTTAAGTCTGTGCCGGGTGTGGGCAATCAGACGTTTAGGCGTCTATTAACACGCTTCGGCACGCCTGAGAATGTCTTTAAAGCTCCTCCTGAAGAGCTGTTCGCGGTCGAAGGAATCAGTCCGAGGGTGGTGTCAGGGATTCGGAACTTTAAGGGAGGAGATCGGGTACGGAAGGAATTGGCCGAGGTCAAGAGACGGGGATTCCATTTAATATCGTTTGCGGATGATGAATACCCGGGCTACTTGAGACAGATCCACGATCCACCGCCGATTCTTTATATTAATGGAGAGCATATGCCACGCCTTGGCGTGGCTATCGGCATTGTCGGTTCCCGGCACGCTACCCCGTACGGGATCGCCATGACAAAGGAATTGAGCATGGGACTTGTTGAGCGTGGCTTTTCTATAATAAGCGGTATGGCCCGTGGAATTGATACAGCGGCACATGAGGGGGCTTTGACGGCGCATGGGAAGACAGTGGCCGTTCTCGGATGCGGCCTGGGAACGATCTATCCTCCGGAAAATGAAAAATTATATCATAAGATTGCCGAACAGGGTGCGGTTATTTCCGAGTTCCCGATTCATGCAATGCCGGAAGCTCACCACTTTCCGATTCGAAATCGTATAATAAGCGGCATGAGCCTTGGGACGGTTATTGTAGAGGCGACAACACGCAGCGGCTCCCTGATCACGGCGCAATGTGCCATGGAACAGGGCAGGGAAGTGTTTGCCGTGCCTGGAAGCGTTCGGTCTTTTAAGAGCACCGGCACCCATCAATTGATCAAGCAGGGCGCCAAATTGGTGGAAAACGTGACGGATATTATTGAGGAGCTTGATCCGATATTGCATCCTCAAAATATTTGTGCGAAGAAAGAGGCTAACAATGCGGGCGTTTTGGCAGCTCTTTCCGGAGAAGAAAGGAGAGTGCTGGAGGCATTAACCCCTTATCCAATTCATATAGATAGTATTATCCGTCAACTTTCCCTTAATCCCGGCGAGGCGTCCGGCATCCTTCTCCAGTTGGAGATAAAAGGGGTAGCGGAGCAAATGCCGGGGAAGTTGTTTGTTAGAAAAATTGATTAATTGGGGAATTGAGGGATTTAGGATTTTCGGTTCTGTTGGGTTCACGGTTCACGGTTCACGGTTAGCGAGCGATGAAAATTGAACGTTTTGAGGATATTGAGGCTTGGAAGCTTGCGCGTGAATTGACCCGAAAGGTGTACCGACTGACCAAGAAGCCGGAATTTGCTAAGGACTATGGACTGAAGAGACAGATACAAGATGCTGCCGGGTCGTCGATGCACAATATTGCCGAAGGTTTCGATTCTGAAACGAATGCGGAATTCGTCCGGTTCTTGCGATACGCCAAGCGGTCTTGTACAGAAGTCCAGAGCGAACTCTACGTCGCCTTGGATGAAGGGTATATATCGCCCGACGAATTTAAAGATGTCTATGAACAGGCCAGACGAACACGTGCTGCTGTTCGAGGATTTATCAACTATCTCAAGAGATATGAAAAACTCAAGGCAACAAACCGTGAACCGTGAACCTTTAACCCTGAACCCTATTATAACTATATACAAACATCGAGGTCTTAACATAACATGAGCAAGCAGTTGATAGTTGTGGAGTCTCCTACTAAGGTTCGGACAATTAAGAAGTATATGGGTCGCAAATTCGACGTGGCGGCGACCGTTGGACATATCAAGGACCTTCCGGAAAATGAACTGGGCATTGACGTCGAGGACGGTTTTACTCCTGTTTATAAGACAATAAAAGGGAAGGAAAAAGTAATACGCAATCTGAAAAAGGCGGCACAATCTGCTGATACGATCTATCTGGCGCCTGACCCGGACCGGGAAGGTGAAGCGATCGCGTGGCATACTGCCGAGGTCCTGAAAAAGAAAGGTAGAACTTTTCACCGTGTCCTGTTTCACGAACTGACCGAAAGTGCGATCAAGACCGCTATGTCTGCTCCTGAGCCCCTTAACCGTGAACGATTCGAGTCCCAGCAGGCGCGGCGAATACTGGACCGATTAGTTGGTTATCAGATATCCCCGATCTTGTGGCGAAAAATCAAGCGTGGGTTAAGCGCCGGACGCGTACAATCAGTTGCGGTTCGGATTGTTTGTGAGAGGGAGCGAGAGATAGAGCAATTTGTTTCCGAAGAATACTGGTCTATTACCGCTGGACTGGAAGGGGAGACCCCCCCGCCCTTTACGGCCCGCCTTATAAAAATAGACGGCAAAAAGGTCATAACGCCGGCCGACAGAAAAGCCGGAGAGAAGATCACTATCCCGGATGAAGCAACGGCGGGAAAGATTGTAAAGAGTCTGGAGGGGCGTGATTTCACGGTCCTGGATGTTGTCAAAAAGAGACGCAAGCGATATCCTTATCCTCCATTTACCACCAGCAAGCTTCAACAGGATGCTATTAACAGATTGCGTTTTTCCGCTAAAAAAACCATGGTGTTGGCGCAGCAGTTGTATGAGGGGGTGGATCTGGGTCCGGGTGAGCCTGTCGGGCTTATCACGTATATGCGAACCGATTCGACCCGGGTTGCGCCGGAGGCCGTGGATGAGGCCCGCGATCTGATCAATAAAGAGTATGGCAACCCCTACCTTCCTAAGAAACCCGTTTTCTATAAAAACAAGAAAAAGGTGCAGGATGCACATGAAGCAATCCGTCCCACCTCGGTCTTTAATACGCCCGAAAAGGTTGCGTCTTTTTTATCTGAAGGCCAGCTTGCTTTGTATCGGTTGATCTGGCAGCGCTTTGTAGCGTCTCAGATGAATCCGGCCCTGATCGATCAGACCAGTGTAACCATAAAAGCCGATTCACATGAGTTTTTGGCCAGCGGTTCCGTAATAGGGTTTGACGGATTCATGGCATTGTATACTGCCGCGCCTGAAAACAATAACAAAAACGGTAAAAATGGGACGATCCTTCCCCAATTGCATGAGGGGATGGTTTTAAAATGTCTGGAGCTTATCCCGAAGCAGCATTTCACCCAGCCCCCTCCCAGATTTTCAGAGGCGTCCCTGGTCAAAGAGCTTGAGGAAAACGGCATCGGAAGGCCGAGCACCTATGCGGCTATACTCAGCACGATACAGGCTAAGGGCTATACGAGTCTTGAAAAGAGATATTTCAGGCCTACGGAACTGGGCTTTATTGTGACCGATTTTTTGGTGGAGAACTTTCCCGATGTCTTGAACGTATCTTTTACAGCCCACATGGAAGAGAATCTGGACGAGATCGCGGAAGGTAAAAAAGGATGGGTTGCGCTCCTTTCCGAGTTTTACGGTCCGTTTCAGAAGGTTTTAAAACGGGTCGATGCCGGTATTGCCAAAGAGAACAACAAGGGGATTGCCACGGATATCCCATGCCCCAAGTGTGGAGAGCAACTAAGGATTAAGGTCGGAAAAAACGGTCCTTTTCTTGCCTGTCCCGCTTACCCGAAGTGTACCTTTACCAGCAATTTTACCCGTGACGAAAAAGGCGGGATTCGGATAGTCGAATCGCCAAAGGAAGAAGTTACAGACGAGATATGCGAAAAATGCGGAAAGCCGATGGTTCGCAAACAAGGCCGGTATGGACCGTTTTTGGCCTGTTCAGGATATCCCGACTGCAAAAACACCCGGTCGTTAAACGGGAACAAGGCTAATGCCCCTGAAAGTACCGGTGTGCACTGTCCGGAAGACGGATGTGACGGAGAGTTGCTAATACGCCGGTCACGGCGGGGGAAAATATTCTACGGCTGCAGTCGTTATCCGGAGTGTAATTTTGCCATCTGGAACAAACCCCTCCCTGAAAAGTGCCCGGAGTGCGGGGCATCCTACCTCGTAGAAAAGTCCACTAAAAAGAAAGGCCAGTTTATTGCCTGTCCAAATAAAAAATGTAAGTATGAAAAATTGGATTAAGGGAGTATTTAGCCACGAATGACACGAATGGCCACGAATGAAGCACCTATCAGGATTAAGGGATTGAGGAATTATGGGATTGGTAAATGTCCGTCGCTCTCTAACCTTGAACTGTGAACCGTGAACCTCACAACCTTAGATTTAATGCTTTTGCCTTATTCGTGCAAATTCGTGGCTGAATAAATCAATTTTAAGGACATCATGCGGCCCGATCGTTCAAAACTGATAGTCTGCCTTTTTCTTATCGTGGCAACCATTTCTGTTTTTTGGCAGGTCAGCAAGCATGATTTTGTAAATTACGATGACCACAAGTACGTTACCGACAACCGTCGTGTTCAGGCCGGATTGACGTGGGAAGGGACCACCTGGGCTTTTACTACCTTTCATGCCAGCAACTGGCATCCATTGACATGGCTGTCGCACATGCTGGACTGTCAGCTCTATGGGTTGAGTCCTGCCGGCCATCATTTGACCAATCTGCTATTTCATATCTCCAACACTTTGTTGCTATTTCTGGTTCTTAATCGGATGACCGGAGCGCTCTGGCGAAGTGGCTTTGTCGCCGCTCTATTTGCGCTGCATCCGCTCCACGTTGAGTCGGTTGCCTGGGTAGCTGAGCGCAAAGATGTCTTGAGCACGTTTTTCTGGATGCTCACGATGTGGGCGTACATTAGTTATGCTGAAGCCCTGCGATTAAGACATCTCTTTTGGTTCTTCTATTCTTTGCCTTCGGCCTTATGTCCAAACCTATGATTGTAACTCTGCCGTTTGTCTTGCTTCTCATGGATTACTGGCCGCTTGGCCGATTACGATTGGGCCAATCGAACAAAGACAGGGGGCTGGAGATCCAAGAAACACCAGTTATTCGTCTAATTTGGGAAAAAGTTCCCCTCTTTGCTTTCACCGCAATTTCGAGTGTTGTGACCTTCTATGCGCAGCAAGCAGGGGGCGCCGTAGCTGACCTGGATAAGCTTCCTCTAACCATACGTATTACTAATGCCCTGGTTTCTTATGTAGGTTACATGGGGAAAATGATCTGGCCCCAAAGATTGGCGGTATTCTATCCCCATGAGGGTATGCCGCTTGTCTGGCAGGCCATATTGGCTTGTCTATTACTGGTGGGCATAAGCGTTTTCGTCATTCGGGAGGCGCGGCGGCTTCCCTACCTTGCCACAGGGTGGCTATGGTACCTTGGAACACTCGTGCCTGTCATTGGAATAGTGCAAGTGGGCGCTCAATCCATGGCAGACCGATATACCTATGTTCCGCTTATCGGTCTGTTTATCATCGTTTCCTGGGGCGCTGCCGACCTTATGAAACGGTGGCGCTATCAACGACACACACTTTCCATATCCGCGGGAGTAGTACTTTTAGCGCTGGCAATAGGCACATGGTCGCAGGCCCGTCACTGGCAGAACAGTGTCGCGCTTTTTACCCACGCCCTCGAAGTGACTTCTGATAATTATTTGGCACACTATAACCTCGGAAAGGCTTATGGCGAGCTTGGACGTTTCCAGGAGGAGTTTAAGGAATACCAGGAGGCCATCCGTATCAATCCCCTAATTTTTTATTACAGAGAGCGTTTTATTGGTTGCATGCTTTGGAGCAAGTTGCCCCGTGCATGATCGGCATCTATGTTATTAACCGCCCACTCGCTGCGCTCGTTCGAGACGCAGAGAGCACAGAGGGAGATTAGTTTTCCCTGATCGGGAGACGGCGATCAGGGAAAAAACTCAGCCCTTCGGGCAATTCACACCCCGTCGTGCTTCATGATTTTCTTTTGCCGTTCGGATTTTTTATTTGGGTTGCTTGAGCTGTAAGACTTCCAGTGTCATATTTGGTTGATGTAGTCAGGAAAAGCCAATACCTTCTTCGCGTCGATTGCTGAAAACAAGAAAGGTTCTACGTCCCTGGCTAAGGCTACAAAATCAAGCGCTTTACAAAGTGAAAGTAAACGTTCCTTCAATGCTGCCATATCCTGAATGCCTATTTTTTGCCGCAGGAAGTCAAAATTAGGTCTGACCTTACCGAATAAAAACAAGGCATCGTAAAAATCCCGTCCCATCTTTCGTTTTCGATTGAATATCGCAACTATCTTCTGGGATAACAGGATATGAGGCGGCGTTGCCTTTATCCTGGAAAGGACGTCAAACTTATTTATAATCAGGTTGTCAGGCAAATAATCAAAATGTTGTGGTTCGGTATCGATTTGAATCAGAATCTTTTCTTCTTTGTGACCGGACAGTCCGCTGTCAAACAAAAGATCTGGAATTCGAAGATAGCAATGATAGGCATTCTTAAACACATTTTTTATCTCTACATCATATCCTTCCATCTTAAGTTTTTTACGAATCTCGGTGGCAAGATTTTCGAACTCGTTTTCCTTTAGCCCAAAATTATCAAAATCCAAATCTTCGGAAAAACGTTTGTTCCCGTGCAGCATCCTGATAGCAGTTCCTCCCAGAAATGAAAGCTTTGCTGCCTGATTTGAGCCAAAAATGATCTCCAGGATTTTGTATTGAAGGTACTCGCGCATCAGACTCCGCTTAAATGCCCGCAGATTCTCCGGATAATAAGATTCTATTTCTTTAATATTAAGCATTTTTCATGTATCTCATAAAATTTTTGACCCTTTTTGCGAGGCTCTTTTGTTGGAATTCATTCAAATAAGCCATGAGATGTGTCTCATCCACTTGGGCGAAATATTGGTCCTTTCCAATACGCATACCAGCAAAGTCATCTTCTGACCGTATAGAGGTATTGAGGTAGAAATAATCAAGAAGCGCCTTCTCCGGCGCAGCAACCCTGAATCTCTGGTCTCTGTAGTTAACCAGCTTGTACCCAAAGAACAGCCTGGGCTGAATGGTACGGTAGATGAAGTCACCCACATTAGTCTCGAAGACCATTGTTTTTCGACTTGTGGCAGAGGTCAGGCCATAAACACTTTCCGGTATCATGTGGTAATATGAAAGCGCCATTTCAAAAGATATATAAGAAGGACTGTAAATTCTATTGGCTATTTCGAAAAGAGCGTTCTCATCCAGTTTCAGATCCGCAAGTATATAATAGCCCCGTATAATCTTCTTGATATATCCCTTGGCTTGCCATTCAACCAGCCTTCTGAGATTGAAATGACCGTCCACTTTTCTAATCTCATTTACAGAGATTACGGTATAAGACTTAAAAGTATCTCGGAACTCATTATAGCGCATTATATTTCTCTAAAATGCTATTTATAGCAATTTTTAGAAATATAATACATACATTATTGACATAAGTCAATTAAGATGACTTCGTAAAAAGTCTTTTGTGAACGATCTTGAGCACTTTTCTATTTTCCTTAAATAACTTAAAAAAACAGCGTCTTGTTTATTACTTACCTTTTTGCTAATACTTATACAATGAAGAGCCTCGTTGACATCAAGCGTCCGGCACCAAAATGTCCCTCTTCAATCACGCCGATACTCGTGGTGGTGATTATAACCATCGTTTGCCTTGCTCATCCCCGGGGTGGGTTTGAGCCTGGGCACGTATTACCTGGCCCGGCAGCTCTGTCAGCGGCCGCACCTGGCCGCCTTGATGGCCGTCCTCCTCACGCCCGTATTCCTTGTCCTTGTGTCGAGCACGAACGTTATGTGTGACGTCATGATGGTTGCCTTCTATGTGTGGGCTGTTGTCCTTTGGCTGCGGGGGTTGCATTGGCTAAACAGGGAAAGCTTTATGAGGCCATTGGTCATTTTTCCAGGGCGGTGCAGATCAATCCTAACTTCGCCAAGGCACACAAGAATCTGAGCCAGGCTTATTGGTTACTTGGAAATAAGAGTGTTGCTTTGCGGGAGTATGAGATTGTTAAGGGGCTGGATTCGGAATTGGCTAACAAACTGCTTAATTGGATGCACGGATCAACTCCGAACGGTTGAGTAGTCTCCATAAGTGAGCTAAAGTGCCTAAAGTTAAGGAATGCTGTCATTCTATATAGGGTCCTTTATGCCATAAACGCACTATCAAGAAGGAGTTCGCAAAGCCACATCCTTTGGGCATGGATTGTTTACTCTTCAATCGCAGGCACCACCCATTCATGTATATTAAACAGCAGCCCACCCTTGGTCATTTCGATCGGCACGATTATTTCTTCACCTTCAGCATTTACCACTAATCGTTTGAACTTTTTGCTTAAGGCCGGCGTGGAGTCGGGTACATATAGGAAGGTATACGGCTGGTCTTCGTGTATCAGGCGGTGGATCTTGTGATAGATTTCTGTTCGCTTTTTGATGTCAAAAATGCGGCGTCCTTCTACCCAGAGTTGGTCCACAACAGGGTTTTTGTATCCGACAAAGTTGAATCCCCCTTCGATCTGGCTTGAATGCCATATGCTGTAGGCGTCAGGGTCTACGCTCAGACTCCAACCGAGGATACAGGCATCAAAGTGTTTCGGGTTGATAAAGTTCTTTAAAAAGACCGACCACTCGTAAATCTGAAGCTCTACATCAAGCCCTATTTCTTTAAAGTATCTTTGTACAAGCACGCCGACGTCACTCCGTATATCGTTCCCACTGTTGGTTATAAGGCGAAATGAGAATGGCTTGCCGTCTTTGTCAAGAAGGTTGTCTCCATCCGTATCTCTCCAGCCGGCCTCGTAAAGGAGTCTCTTTGCCTTTTCAGGATCATACGGGAACGGCTGAATGGTTTTGTCCGCGTACCACAGGTGATTAGGGAAGGGACCTGTGGCGGTTTGTCCGAGACCATAGAGGACATACCTCACAATTTCCTCTCTGTTGATAGCACAGGTAAGCGCCTGGCGGACCCTTTTGTCCTGAAAAAGAGGGTTTTCAAGGTTGTAGCCGATATAGGTATAGCCGAGACTGGGCTGGCGGTAAATTTGAAGCTTCGGGTTTTTTTTTATTCTTTCGTATTGGTGGGGAAAGACTCCGGTATAGTCTATCCCTCCGGTCAGGATTTCTATTTCACTAAGAGACGTTTCAGGGATGATGCGATAGACGATACGATCAAGATGGGGTTTGCCCTCAAAATAATCCGGGTTTGCCGCAAGAACTATTTTTTCATCGCTTACCCATGAATCAAAGACAAACGGCCCGGTTCCGATGGGATTTCGGTTAAATGGGGCGGTATTGATATCTTTCCCTTTTAAGAGATGTTCGGGGATGATTCCCATGGTCCAGGTCTCAAGGGCGGGTGAGAAGGGCTCTTTATATGTGACGCGCACGGTGTGCGGGTCGAGCGCCTCCACATTTTCGACCAGTTCATAGTCACTCCTTCGAACCGTGTTGGTCTTTTTATCCATGATTGTCTCGTAAGTGAACCTGACATCTTCGGCAGTGAATGGGTGACCGTCGTGCCATCTAACCCCTTTTCGCAAGTGAAATATAATCCGGGGCCTGGGGCCGGGAGAAACTGTCCACGATTCAGCCAGGTCCCCGGTCAGTTGGAGTTCTTTATTATATTTTAAGAGTCCGCTGAAGACGAAGGAGTTAACATCGCTCGACGCTGAGTCCTGGGCAAGGACAGGATTGAGAAATGAGGCATCTCCAATCGATCCGATGACCAACTGGTTTAGTTCCGGCCTTGACTTGGTGGAAACGTATATGAAGTTGATACTCAGGAAGATGATTAAAATGGCCGGGAAAGTAAGAAGGATGTGTTTAATTTTCATAGCTCTTCGCTCTCAGCTCTCCGCTCACTATGTTATTCAGCTTCGGGCAACTTTTTGCCGCGATTTTTTTAAGCCTGACGCGGAGGCTTTTCCATGCCGCGGGGATATATTCGCGAAATCCGTCCTTTCCTTTTACACCGCTCAGATAGGCAAAGGCGCCGAGTATCTGCAGGTTTCGGTTTAAGGCGTTGTATTGATATACTTCCGAAAATACGTCAGGGTCAAGGGAGATTCTGTCGGAGAGCCGGCTTATATAATATTCCAGGAGGTCTTGCTGAACATCTTCCGGAAGCTCCACATATGGATCGATCAACAGGGACGCAAGGTCGTATTGGAGGGGGCCCAGGCGTCCGCTCTGAAAGTCGATGAAGTAGTATTCTTTATTCTTAACGAGAATATTCCGGGACTGGCAGTCGCGATGGAGAAAGCCGGTGGCTTGATTTGACAGGGCGTTTTTGGCAATGAAGAGGAATTCATCCTCAAGGTCCTGAAAGTCTACATCAAGCCCTAAATAACCGTTCAAAAATGCCTCAACAAAATAGCGGGACTCACGATTAAGGACGACGTCCACGTCATAGTATGGGGTCTCGAAACAGTTGCCCGTCTCAAAGTTTTCCTTCCCGTTGATTTGCATAATAATGAGGCGATCGATTACCGCGTGGTAATGTGCCGTGATGGATTCCCTATTATGTTCATTTTTGATAACACCCTGAAGGTGGGTATCTCCAAGATCTCTTAGGAGAACAATACCGGAGGGAGGATCAGAGGCATAGATTTCCGGGACCGGAGCCCCTGATTTTTTCAGGTGTCTTCCGATCGCCGCAAAGGCATCCGCCTCTGAAATTCCTTTGTTGGCCGGCGGTCCGTGGTCTACAACTATTATCGATTCACCATCACAGGAGGCACGATACCATTTCCGATCAGAGCCGTCTCCTTTTAGCGGGGTGAGAGTGATATCCTTATCGGCCAAGTCAGGGTAGAGCAAATGGAATGTGCTTTTGATTAGTCGGATCATATAGAGTGCATTCCCAGATTCTTACATCGCTATGAATAAATCCGAAATTCGAATATCGAAATCCGAAACAAATTCAAAATCCAAATATCAAATGTTCAAAACCCTATTTACTCTTACGCAGTACTGTATCCCTTGGTAATTAATAGCACAATCTTCCAAGTCATATTGTTTCGGATTTTGTATTTTAGTCATTTGTATTTGTTTCGAATTTCGGATTTTCCCGTTTCTGATCCAAGCAGAACTTTTCGTACCAACATCTTTCCTGAAATTGACTTGCTAACCACAGCTCCATCTCCTACTACGCTGTCCGTTATGGTAACACCGTCCCGTATAGTGACGTTGTCCCATATAATGGAGTTAGCAATGAGACAATCGTTGCCAATAGTTACATTATCACCGATTGAGTTCCAACCGTCAAATTTGCTTTTTTCTCCCATAACAAGATTGCTCCCGCAGTATGTCCGGCCTTTCTGCGGCGAGATATCAGGAAGTCGGCATTTCCCTTCCAGACAATCGCGGACTGCCTGTCGGTATCCTTTGAAGCTCCCTGTATCCTGCCAATAATGATTGCTTGCTATGTACCCCATTACTCGGGGGCCGGTGTTCGACATGGCCTGATATACATCTATACTGCTTGCGAACTCCCCTTTTGGAATAAACTCAAGGACACCTGGATCAATGACTTGGATCCCGGTAAAAGCGAGTCGACGACAGGTTGCCGGGAGCTTTCGGTCCGTTCCTGGTTGATCAAACCCGATGACAAAATCTTCCCGGTTAACTTGTACGTTGTTGAATTGTGGAAAATCGTGGAGGATCAATGTCGCGGCGTTGTCGTGCGATACATGAAAACGGTAGACTTCTGAAAGATCAATGTCTGTAAGAACATCCGTGTTGATAACGATAAAGGGGCGGTCGTCCCAAAAGTCTTCCACATTCTTTATTCCCCCGGCGGTTCCAAGGATGGCAGGTTCAAACCGGGTTGTCACAGGTATGTCATAATTCTGTCCGGCTATGTAATCGGCGATACGCTCGGCCAGGTGATGGGTATTTATTATTATGGCCTCGCAACCCGCTTCTTTAAGTTGCCGGATTAGAATATCTATTATGGGCCGGTTAAGGATAGGGAACAGAGGCTTTGGCTTTAGTGTACTCAATGGACGTACCCGGGTGCCAAGCCCCGCGGCTAATATCATTGCTTTCATAACAATAATTATGCATCGATTTGCTCTGCCGCTGCAAGGTCTTTTTGCGTATTTATATTGAAAAATGAGACCAGCGCGGGGTCGACCTGCTTGAGTGAAGATTCCGGAACCCTTTTGACCCGAACTTCCTGGAAGAGGTCTGCTATTTTAAAATCTTTTTGATTTATCTGCGCTTCAATCTGTTTGATACACCTTTTTGAATAGACGGCACATAGTGGTTGATGCCCATCACTTGTCACAGGGAGGATAATGTCCCATCGTGGTTCTAATTCTCCCAGAAGGATTTCAACTAATTCTTTTTTTAAAAAAGGTATATCGCAGGCCGCGACAAAGGCATGGGGGTGTGAGGCATAAAAGAGCCCCGCGTGAATTCCGACAAGCGAGCTTCTTACAGGATAAAGATCGGTTACAATCTTGAGATTCCAACCCAGGTAGTCGAGTGGTTGATTGGTCACAAGAATTATATCGTCAAAAAGCTCTCGAAATATTCTATAGAGGCGGTCAAGTATCCGTTCCCCTTGAATTGTGAGCAACGCCTTATTTTCACCCATCCGGGTGTTTAATCCTCCGGCAAGGATTACGCCGGAGCAGGGGGGGGTATCCCTTTTGTATCCGTTCATGGTTTGTTGTATCCGGTTCTAAAGTTTGTCATGCTCGGTATGGGAATGGAGTAATGGAGTGTTGGAGTAGTGGGTATAGAGGAATAACTGTTTTAATTTCAACAGCTTTTATGCGCTCTGCTCCTCATTCCAATACTCCATCACTCCATCACTCCAATGCTCATTGACCAATTAATCATTAAATTTGAATAGAATGACTACCCCCCAATCTTTGACATGGGTCGTGCAGTAACGGTTTTACCGCACCCAGCATAATGCCGCTTCGGTTTTGCGGCTATTCCCTTTTTTAGTAATCTCTTTATTTCTTCCTGCGTGCAACCTTCTCTTAGCGGGGTCTTGATATCAATCTCGTCATCTGAAAAGAGGCATGGCCGAATCCTTCCGTCGGCAGTGAGCCTGAGACGGTTGCAAGTACCACAAAAGTTATCACTGATAGGAGTTATGATGCCAATTTCTCCTTTTGCATTCTCAAAGCGATATTGTTTCGCCGGGCCATCGTTTACATAGGACGGAACTTGTTGAAGAGAGCCAAGAGAGTCCAACCGTGACCTGATCTCCTCGGATGTCATGACTTTTCGCCGGTCCCAGAAGGTTGTTTCCCCAATCGGCATGAATTCTATAAACCGGATTACATATGGCTGCTGGATAGATAGTGCGGCAAGTTGTGGTATTTCTTCATCGTTTAATCCCTTAATTACTACCACATTCAGTTTTATGGGAGAAAAACCGGCTTCGTTTGCGGCAGAGATTCCGTCCCAAACTTCATGAAAGTGATCCCTACGGGTTATCCGGAGGAATTTCAAAGGATTGAGCGTGTCCAGACTGATATTTATACGGCGGATACCCGCCTCAAAAATGGGCCCCGCTATATCCTTTAGCAATGTTCCATTTGTTGTAATACTTACATCCTTTAGCCCCGGAATAGCGCAGAGGAGTCTGATAAAGTGAAGGACATCGCGTCTGATAAGCGGTTCTCCGCCAGTGATTCGTACCTTTGTAATTCCGAGGTCTACTGAAGCGCGTGTTATATCAAGGATCTCTTCATAGGTAAGGATATCTCTATGGGACAAAGGTTTTAAGCTGTCCGCGGATATGCAGTAGAGGCATCTCATATTACATCGGTCGGTAATGGAGATACGAAGGTAGGTTATTTTTCGATGAAAAGGATCAGTGTTCATTTCCATTATTATCCTATCCCTAAGGCCCTTCCCCCTTGGTAAATAATAAAAGCAACTATCCAGGCCAACGCAGTGCTGTAGGTTATACTAAAGAATGTCCATTTCCAGGAATTGGTCTCGCGCCGGATTGCTGCTATTGTTGCAAAACACGGTATATAAATCAATACAAAGGCCATAAGGGAGAGGGCGGCGGCAGAAGTCATGCCCGACTTTCTCAGCGCTGATTTCAGGGCCTCGCTTTCATTTTTTTCATCTCCCTCTGCGTAGAGCACCCCCATGGTACTGACGACAAGCTCTTTTGCCACCAGGCCCGTGAGGATGGCTACACTTCCGCGCCAGTCGATTCCTATGGGAGCAAACACCGGGGCAATAAATTTTCCCAAACGACCTATGTACGAATTCTCCATCCTTTCCACGCCCCTTGCCTCCTTAGATTCAGCAATTGTTGCCGCGTCTCTTGTCATTTCAGCGCCATATTCAGCTGGTCGGTTTTGAGGGATTGAATGTTGTACGTTTTGTGGAAAGGAACTCAAGAGCCATACAATCACGGAACCGACCAGGATTATCCCGCCCATCTTTCTGATAAAGACTTTGCTGCGGTCCCACATGTGAAGCGTGAGATTCTTAAGTGTGGGAACGCGATAAGGAGGGAGTTCCATTACAAACGGCGCTACTTCCCCCCTAAAGAAGATAGTCCTGAACAAGCGTCCTATTGCAATGGCAAGGATAATTCCTAAGAGATACATGGAAAATATTACGTTGCCCGCATTTGCCGCAAAAAATGTTCCTGCCAGGAGTATATAAACCGGAAGCCTGGCCGAACACGACATTAACGGATTGATCAGTATAGTAAGAATCCGGTCCTTTTTGCTTTCAAGGGTGCGGGTTGCCATGATTGCCGGCACATTACAACCGAATCCCATTAGCATAGGTATAAAGGATTTGCCGTGAAGACCTATAAGATGCATAACCTTGTCCATCAAAAATGCCGCCCGGGCCATATATCCGGTGTCTTCGAAAAGCGCGATGAAAAAAAAGAGAATCATGATGTTCGGAAGGAATACAATAACACCTCCAACGCCTGAGATGATTCCATTCACTACAAGATCCTGAAAGATACTGGGGGGAAGGAGGCGAGATGCTGTTCTCCCGACCCACCCGACGCCGGAATCAAGCCACTCCATGGGGTAGGCGCCCAGGGTAAATGTGACTTGAAACATTCCCCATATAAATAAAATAAAGATAGGAATTCCTAAAACCCGATTAGTCAATATCTTGTCAACATCACGGGACATATCCACCCTGTTCTCCGAACTGGACTTTTGAACTTCTCTAATGATTCCTATGATAAAACCGTACCGCTGCTCCGTCATCACAATTTCCGGATCGTCATCGAAAAGGTCAGAAATCCTTTGGCGGCCTTTTGATGCCTCATTGAGTATTGCCTTCCCATGAGCCCATGTCCCATCTAAGACCCGTTGCTTTACGACCTTGTCATCTTCCAACAGCTTTACCGCGGTCCAACGAGGGTTGTATGGGATCTTGCCGTTGCTGTTCTTTCTAATAAAGGTCTCAAGTTTTGAGATAGCTTTTTCTATTTCGTACCCGTATCGGACCCGGCGGGATTGATGAGTAATTCCTTTTGTTGGGTCAGAAACCGAGATAATCGTATTGAGAAGCAGATCGGTTCCTTTGTTGCGGGTTCCGACCATGGGGACCACCGGAACGTCTAATAGTTCGGAAAGCTTTTTTTTGTCTATCTTTATCTTGTTTTCCTGGGCGACATCGACCATATTTAAGGCAAAGATGACCTTTGTGTCGAGTTCCCTGATCTGTGTGGCCAGATAAAGGTTTCGTTCTAAATTGGAGGCATCGATAATGACCACAACCACGTCGGGCTTTTCATCTAAGATAAAATCGCGGGCCACTATCTCTTCGATCGAGTATGCGGTAAGGCTGTACGTGCCTGGTAGATCAACAATAGTAATATCGTATCCGTTCTGTTTTATGTGTCCCTGTTTTTTCTCTACGGTCACACCCGGCCAGTTTCCTACCTTCTGTCTCGTACCGGTCAGATTATTAAAAATCGTGGTCTTGCCGGAGTTTGGATTGCCTGCAAGGGCCACAGTAAAGGTTTGCTTCGGCATTATTTGCTCCCTACAATCACGAATACTTGTGCTGCCTCACATACACGGAGTGAGACATGGTACCCCTTTATAATCAATTCCATGGGGTCTTGTAAGGGGGCGTATTTTTCGACTGTAATTTCCGTTCCCTTTAAAAAACCCATTTCCATAAGCCGCCTTCGAAAGGCGCCGCTACCTGTCACACGCACTATTGTCGCTTTATGTCCCTCTTTTAGCTGGCTGAGTCTTACTTGCGGTCTTTCGCCCTTTTGTCTTCCGTTAGGGAGGACGATAATTTTTTGGGCAATACCTCTGCCCAGCGCCAGCCGGCTACAATTCAGAGCGAGAACGAGCGGACCGTGACCGGAGTTGGTAAGTATTTCAACCTCGTCCCCGGAGCGAAGCCCAAGGGTGGCCAACCGGTTTTGCATACCGCTCCCTCCGGTAAACTCTTTTATTTGAACACATTCTCCTTCCTTGGCTGAGGCAAGAGAAAGCAATGCCTCGCGTGTGTTGATACAATCTGAACAAAGGCCGTATATTTCCATCTTGTGTTGCAACATGTGGAAGCCATGTTGTGAAGCTGTCTGGAGCTGCAGCGCCTCTAATTGGTCGTTTTCGAATTCGATTATTTTTTGGCATCTTATGCATATAAGATGATCATGATGGTGACCAAGATGCCGATGTTCGTACCTGGGCTTTTCCCCTTCAAATCTGTTCTTGCTCGCAAATCCGTAGCGGGTAAAAAGTTGCAAGGTATCCTTGACAAAACTTGCTTCAAAATCGTGCCCTTTTTCTTTAAGAAGTTCTATAAGCTCTGTGTCTGTAATATGCTTTTCAGTAGCAAGGAATATTGCCAGGATCTTTATACGATCCCCCGCACGATCAATTCCTTCTTCCTTAAAAAGAGATTGAAGTTGTTCCAGTTCCTGTTGGTGGATCTTGTTCATGAAAAGCTCCTTTATGTCCGTACAGAAACAGCATCTTTTGTCCCAATACGGCGTTCTCCGCGGATTGCCATCCTCGATCTTGGCGGGACTACGCCTCCGGTGACAATCCTTGTGTGGCCTTGTCTTGGGACAAAATCTACTATTTCTGTACGGACATGCTATCTTTATCATTTATTTTATTATTACATTCGGCACAATAACCGGTGAAGTCCAGCCGGTGATCGAGGATGTTAAAATTGTGCTTCTTGGAAAGTCGGTCTACGATATTGTCCATTTCTTTCTCGACAAATTCAACAACCTTACCGCAACATATGCAGCGAAGATGGCAGTGGCGGCTATGTCCGTAAATCGGCTCATAATGGAGATGCCCATCCTCAAAGAAGACTCCTTTTATCAAACCGCTTTCGATGAAGAGCGGGATAGCGCGATAAATCGACGCCTTTGAAATCTTGTTCTTTTGGCCCTTCATACGGAGAAAGAGTTCATCCACATCAAAGTGATCATGGACGGAGAAAATTTCCCTGATAATAGTTTCACGCTCCGGTGTGTTGCGGAGCCCTTTATCCTTGATATATCTTCTAAAGACTTCTACTGGAGATATCATAACGATTATTATTGCAATTAATTTTCAATAACAATAACCTTTTTTGATTGCCTATGTCAAGATGTTTTTTTTGTCCCTTGTTTGTTGTTACTTGTTTGTTTGACATCTTCCTGAGAATCCTTTATTCTAAAAAAAACGTAACTACTGAGGTTCACAGTTCCGGGGTTCACGGTTCAAGGTTAGAGAGTTATCTTTTTTGTTGAGGAGGTATTAATGAATCCTATAAAGGTGATGGTAAACGGGCTGCCGGGAAATATGGCTACAAAGGTTGCCGAACATGCCCTGCATGATAACGATTTTCAGCTACTCCCTTATTCTTTGACCGGTCCCGAGATTACAGATACAGAGACTGTTGTCGGTTCGGTCTCGGTGCGGTTGATTCGCCCGGAAGAAAGGGAGGATGCAATAGCCAAGGTTCAAGAGGCTGAAGGCCCTCTGATAGCAGTCGATTATACGCACCCCTCATCGGTCAACTCAAATGCGTCTTTTTATTGTGAAAAATCAATTCCGTTTGTTATGGGTACCACAGGAGGTGACAGAGAAGGATTGACCAAGGTGGTGGAAAAGTCCTCTATACCGGCGGTAATAGCTCCGAACATGGCTAAACAGATTGTAGGTTTTCAGGCCATGATGGAGTTCGCGGCAAAGGAGTTTCCAGACCTCTTCAAGGGATATAGCCTTGAAATCGTGGAGAGTCATCAAAAGGGCAAGGCAGATACGAGCGGGACCGCCAAAGCAATGGTAGGGTATTTCAACAGACTCGGTGTCCCTTTCTCTAAAGACAATATCCAAATGATAAGGGAGCCCGCGGCACAACAATCAGAATTGGGGGTCCCGGAAGATTATCTTACAGGCCATGGCTGGCATACGTATACATTGATATCTGAGGACGGAACCGTACGGTTTCAATTCGTACACAATGTAAACGGCCGTGATGTCTATGCACTTGGTACATTAGATGCCATTCGATATCTTGCTGCAAAAGTTGAAGAGGGCATAACCGGACGTGTGTTTACTATGATTGATGTTTTAAAGGGGATCTGACCATGCAAAATATTATGGCCCTTGTTATGGCTGGAGGGAGGGGAGAGCGGCTTGTTCCGCTAACTTCCGATCGTACGAAACCGGCAGTTCCTTTTGGAGGATCGTACCGGATTATCGATATTGTGTTGAGCAATTGCATCAATTCAGAGATTTATAAGATCATGGTATTGCCGCAGTATAAGGCTCAATCTCTTGTAGATCATCTTGAAGCCGGGTGGAATATCTTCAGTTGGGACCTTGGGCACTACCTCAAGATTGTTCCTCCCCAGATGCGCACTGGGAAGGACTGGTATAGAGGTACGGCCGATTCTGTCCGGCAAAATCTGTATTTGATTGAGCGGGACAAGGCGCAACACGTTTTAGTCCTGTCCGGTGACCACATATATAAAATGAACTATGCTCAGTTCGGGGACTACCATGTGGCAAAAGGGGGGGGGCTAACCATTGCGGTAGTTGAAGCCTTAAAATCCGAAGCACATCGATTTGGGATCGTTGAAGTAGACGAGGATTTTCGAGTAGTCGGCTTTGAGGAAAAACCAACAGGAGAGCCGAAGACAATACCGGGTGATCCGAACCACGTGTTGGTCTCAATGGGGATATATATGTTTGAAAGGGGGGCCTTGCTTGAGGTATTGAGAGGGACAGATCAGGACGATTTCGGCAAAGAGATTATCCCTATGATGACGGAGAAGTCTCCGGTTTACGCTTATCCCTACAAAAGGGAAAATAGGATCAAAGATTATGTGTATATTACCCTTGAAAGCGGCGAACGCGTTAAAAAGCTGGAAGACAGGGTGCGGGATTCTTCTTATTGGAGGGATGTCGGGGACTTAGACGCCTACTGGAATGCCAATATGGATTTAACCGGAGTTGATCCTTTATTTAATCTTTACGGTGAAAACTGGCCGCTGCGAACGTTTCAAAACCAGAGTCCACCGGTAAAGACTGTTTTCAATGATAGAGAGAATAAACGAGTAGGGATGTTTTTAGATTCTATTGTTTCTCACGGCTCTATCATCAGTGGCGGGAAAGTGACGAATTCGATCCTTTCCTCCAATGTCCTTGTGAGGAGCTGGGCGGAGGTAAGAGAATCGGTCGTCATGTCGAATGTAACAATAGGCCGGCACTGTAAGATTATGAAGGCAATTATCGACAAGGGCAACAATATACCTCCATATACAGAAATAGGATATAATCCCTCCAAGGACCGTGAACGTTTTACGGTTACGCCGAGGGGGATTACGGTGGTCAAAAAGGGGATGTTTCGGTAGTGTTTTTTGTAACTACTCAGGTTCACAGTTCCAGGGTTCACGGTTCAAGGTTAGAAAGCGATCAACCCTGAACTCTGAACCGTGAACCTAACAACCTGAGTAATTAAGTAAATAAAAGGCTTAAGATTTTGTGCTAAGAATACGAACGTAGTAAATAGGTTCGTGTACACAAGCCTCTATCTTCCTGTCGTGGAGAAACCATATTAAGTTAAAGGTGGGGTATGGAGATCCTTAAAGAGTTTAGCATCAAAGACCTTACTGAGCAGGTCACTATTCTAAACGAAATCGAAAAAGAGAAAAAATTTGAGGCAATCCCAGAACTTTTCGAATTATATGCGACTCCCTTAGTTGATGACGCTGTTGAGTATATGATCGAAAACACTCTGAGAGCGCTTCTGTCACAGAATGAAAAGGGAACTGTTAATGGACTCCTTTCGAACAGCAGTAGAGTAAAAAAAATTTGTATCCAAATAGCAGGGCAGAATCGGTTTAAATCTGCCACATCAACCCTTATTGATCTGACATCCACTGAAGAAAATGCTGAAATCCTCTTTGAGATCCTCTCCTCCCTTGCCGCAATAAAGGGACCTGAATCTTTGGAGGTCTTCCAGAGGTATATTCATCATCCAGAAACGCTTATTTCTGCTGTGGCCGTTGAGATGATAGGTGTTTATGGTGATCTTACTTCATTAGATCCGTTGTGCAAGATGATAGGAGAGGCCGAAGCTGACGAGCACTATGGAAAATGTGATCTGACAACCGGGAATGCCATAGAGGTCCTGGCGGCTCTAAAAAATGATAAGGCTGTATCTTTTCTCGTTTCAAAAATACATCACAAAAATCCTACTGTAAGACGTCTTATTCAACAAGCGCTTATTAAAATCGGCCCCGGAGCTGTTCCTTTTATTGCCCCACTTTTTGACCAGGAGGATGTCGATCAGAAAATTCTGGCGGCTAACGCACTTGGCCTGATAGAAGACAAAAAGGGAGGAGATATATTAGTAGCCGCCCTTGACAAAGGATCTGCAAACCATCCTAACATAAAGTTCGCCATATACGAAGCGCTCGGCAGAATACCCTTTATGAAAGGTCTTGTTTGTCTGATCGACGGTTTGTCAGAGGAAGACGATCTGATTCTGATGGCGGTCGTATCTTCTCTTAATGAACAAGTAAATCCCGGGGTAATTAAAAGCCTTAAAGAGATTATCAATGCCGACAATACACAAAGCAAAAGGGTGATACAGGCAATTGTATCCTCAAAGGCCTTAGTCATCTTTGAGTCCCTTTATGAAGATGAAAATATATCCGGAAGATTGATTGAAAACATTGCAAGATCAAATGACCTGGAGATAATTTCCGCATTTCGTAAAAAACTGGAACTTATGGAAGGAGATAGGGCGAAGTCGGACATAGAAAGGATTTCAACGCCTTCTACCAAGGAAACCGGGAAAAAAGTATTGGCCGTTGACGATTCAAAAGCGATGCTTCTTTTTTACCGAAGCGTGGCATCTGATATGGGCATTGATGTAACAACTGCCGTCAATGGCAAAGAGGCTTTGGATATTCTGTATTTGGGAGAGACGTTTGATTTGATCTTAACAGACATGAATATGCCGATCATGGACGGCATAGAATTTACCCGCAAGGCCCGCGCCAATCCTGCTTTTGCAAAAATCCCTATTATAATGGTAACTACCGAATCGGAAAGTGTCCATATACAACTGGCGGACAAAGTAGGGGTAAGTGACTTTATGCAAAAGCCCTTTACGCCGGACATGTTACAGTCCAAGATTAAAGAACACCTCCAAATAAAAATGTCTTGACATTTTTTACTCTATCTAAACAATATGTATTGGATCGCTCAAAGGAGTTCTGCAAAGGTCCCGTCGTGCCGATTACCGGACTTGTTACTTTTTTGACACAGTCGAAGTAATGTTATATATTATAAAACAAACATGATGATCTCGTAAAAAATGAAAGGAGAAATAAACCAATGAACACAAGAGTTGCTGTCCCTTCTGTAAATCCGGGGGGACTGGAAGCAGAAAGAGCAGGGCATTTTGGGCACTGTGACGTATTTACCATTGTAGATATTGAAGATGGTGAAATAAAAAATACCAGCATTGTCGAGAACGTGTCGCACGCACAGGGCGGGTGTATGGTCCCGGTAAATTTACTCAGCCAACAGAATGCCAATGCTCTCATTGTCGGTGGGATTGGAATGCGTCCATTTCTTGGCTTTCGCCAAGTAGGAATTGAAGTCTATTATTCACCTAACAGTGAGAACGTAGGGGCAGTCGTAGACGATTTTATTAAGGGAAGATTGCAAATTATTACTGAACAACAAACTTGTGGAGGCCAAAGAAGGTAAGTTTAATACAAAAAAATGTCATGAAAATGACACTCCATTGTTCAACTCTATAGCCTTCCTACCAATTTAACAAGCGCCCACTCTGAGCTAATAATCCTTGTTTGACGTCTAATGGTTTCGTAAAAAGCCTTTAATGTGCTTGTAATCAAGCACATTAAAGGCCCCAATTCATCTGATGCCTCCTTAATGAGCATATATAATGACTTTTCGAGGTATGCACTAAATTGGGTTAAGCTCAAATTTGATTTAATTTTCCAGCAATCTGCCCGATAAATATTATAAAGAGAGAGTCATTAAAAAGATGGTACGGTACATGCATTAAAAACAAGAAACAATACAAAACGATATAAAAGGAGACAAAAGAAATGTTACAAGAAGATCAGGACTTTTTGCAAATCGTGTCAATAGTTACTTCACAATTGGGATGCACAATAGAAAGTGTGGACGGAAGGACTATCTCGATTAACTGCCCTGGAGGTAAAGATCAGGAAATGAAGTGCGCCCAGGCTATAGAAGAGATTATAGAAGGTAACGGTGGAATCTAACAGGATATGACACTGTCCTCGGAAAAAGACATAGTAATATGTATTGATATGTGAAGCGGGTGTCTTAAGGAAGATATCTGTTCATAATCTTTCATATATACTGATCCCCGCCCTCTCTTCTGTAAAACTTCTTTAACAAGTATTAAAATATTCAATACCACAACTCGACATTTACTTCTCAATTCAGATCATCATAGTCGAATCCTGATGACTTCGTAAAGAGCCTTCAATATGCTTTATTGGTCATTTGATAAAACTCTCATTTATCATTGATCATTTTACATTTATCATCTATCATTTTTTGAATGGTAAATGTCCATTGATAGATGATAAATGAGAGATAATATACACCGAGATAATCCCATCAAGGCCTTTGTGTGAGCTCATAATGTGTTGGTCAGGTTAAAGGCGGCCTCAACACAAAATCGAGGGGGACTAACAATGATAAAAATCGATATCCCTGGTTTCGGCCTGCTTGAGATCAAAAACGTTGTCCTTGATTTAAACGGTACCATCACCGAATCGGGGGAATTGATACCAGGAGTGTTGCCATATCTGAAGACGCTTGAGGAAAACGGACTTAACATATATATCCTTTCCGGTGACACACGAGGGAGGCTTGGGAAATTTTTCCCGGAACTTTCGGGAATGGAGGCAATATTGACCACGTCCGCCGGTCAAAAGAGGTCCTTTGTTGAAAAAATTGGGGCCGGTCAAACAGTATGTATCGGCAACGGAAATATTGACGTGGAAATGTTCAAGGTGGCACGGCTTTCCATCTGTACCATACAAGGAGAAGGCGCTGCCACACATGCCGTACTTAATGCTGATATTATAGTACCCAACATAACCGATGCCCTCAAGATGTTTCTTGAGCATGAGATCCTAATTGCAACGTTAAGATATTAAGGTCAATTTTTTAAGCATATGAAGCATAATCTGCTGAACGATTTCAATACCCATTTAAGAGGGAGATTCGGTTGCAGGGTGCAAAAAATCACAGTTGATGCAGGGCTTACCTGTCCGAATAGAGACGGCACCAAGTCTTATGGGGGCTGTATATTTTGTGGGGCCAAGGGATCAGGTACAGGTGCTGCAAGACGCAATGTCTCTATCAAGGAACAGATATCCCAAGGGAAGGCCTTTGCTGTCAAGCGGTACAGGGCAAAAAAATTTTTAGCATATTTCCAATCGTTTTCTAATACTTATGCGCCATGTAGCACGCTCCGCCGACTTTATGATGAAGCGCTGTCAGACCTGGACATAGTAGGGCTTTGCATAGGTACCAGGCCGGATTGTATTGATGAAGAGAAATTAGATATGATTGCCTCTTATACAGCCGATTATTTGGTCTGGTTGGAGTACGGCATGCAATCAATGCATAATAAAACCCTCGAGAGGATCAACAGAAGGCATACATTTGAAGACTTTGTCAGCGCGGTCCGTTTAACCCAAGACAAAGGTATATATATCTGTACTCACGTCATTCTTGGCCTCCCTGGTGAATCCCGAAAAGATATTATGGAGACGGCTCAGGCGCTAACAGAGCTACAGATAGATGGTATCAAGATCCACAGCCTGTATATTCTTGAGGGAACCCCGATGGCTGCTTTATACAGACAGGGAGGCTACAACTGTCTTTCACAACAGGAATATGTTGAATTGGTTGTGGACTTTCTTTCCCTGCTCCCGCCTAATATTATCATACACCGTTTAACAGGGGATCCAGAGCGATCATTATTAGTAGCACCCCCCTGGGCGTTGCAGAAACAGGAAACGCTCAACCGGATTTATTGTGTGCTTAAAAGACGTCAGACCACCTAAGAATTTATCACGCATACGCTTGACAAACCATTATAGTGTCTTATTATTTTCAATAATTGGTGTTTATCTGGACATTTCTGGTGGGCATTAATGTTTGATGGTTTCGTAAAAAGTCCAACTCAGTGAATTTGTCATTTCGACCGCAGGGAGAAATCTTATAGTTTCGGCACATTACACGTCAAAAATTTCTTGCTTTGCTCGAAATGACAAGTTATCGAGACTTTTTACGAAATCATCAATGTTTGGTGTTGGATAAAAGAATTTTGAGGGACAAGGAGACTCAAGTGGACGACAACAAAGAGGCGATGAAGTCGGAAGAGCCTGTAGATAAAGGGCCGCAAGAAGGTATTTCGCCTGAAGATTCTCAAGGCTCGGAGAAGAAAGACGCAAAAAAGCGACACCATGCGGAAACACTCAAGGAGATCAAAAAGCGACTAAAAGAAAAAGAGGCAGAGGCAAAAGAACATTATGACAGAGTATTGAGGACCTCTGCTGAATTTGAAAATTTTAAGAAAAGGTTGGAACGAGAGATGGCAGATTTTAGAAAATTTGCCAGTGAAGCGGTGTTCAAAGAGATTTTGCCTATAATTGACAACCTGGAACGCGCGTTGGATGTTTCCGGGAATTCGGATTGTGAGGCGGTCATTGGAGGAGTGGAAATGACGCTCAAACAGTTTATGTCGAGTTTTTCAAAATTCGGAGTTGTTCCGATTGAAGCGGTAGGCAAACCATTTGATCCGAGGTTTCATGAAGCAGTTATGAGCGAAGAATCGGGTACTCAACCAAACAATATTGTTCTTAAGGAAATACAAAGAGGATATATGATCAACGATCGGTTGCTAAGACCTTCGATGGTAGTAGTGGCCAAACAAGCTGCTGAATGTGATGAAAAGAAAGATTAAACAAGGTTAGGAGGCATAATATGGGCAAAGTTATAGGAATAGATTTGGGAACAACAAACTCATGTGTGGCGATTATGGAGGGTAAGGACGCCAAGGTTATTACCAACCCGGAAGGGGGGCGTACAACACCATCCATTGTGGCTGTTTCTGATAGTGGTGAGAGGTTGGTTGGACAGATAGCCAAAAGGCAGGCTATTACCAACCCTGAAAATACCGTATTTGCCGTAAAGCGCTTGATCGGGAGAAAGTATGATTCATCTGAAGTTCAGAATGATATCAAAATACTGCCGTATAAGATCGTAAAGGCGTCCAACGGTGATACCCGCGTCAAACTGCGTGACAAAGAATATAGCCCGGCGGAAATTTCGGCTTTTATTCTTCAGTCAATGAAGAAAACCGCGGAAGAATATCTTGGCGAAGAGGTTAAGGATGCTGTTGTTACTGTGCCGGCTTATTTCAATGACAGTCAACGCCAGGCAACCAAGGATGCGGGTAAGGTTGCGGGGCTTAATGTCCTCAGAATAATAAACGAACCAACGGCGGCCTCGCTTGCCTACGGGATGGACAAAAAGAAGGATGAGCGGATAGCGGTTTTCGATTTAGGAGGAGGAACCTTTGATATTTCTGTCCTTGAGATAGGCGATGGTGTTTTTGAAGTAAAATCGACCAACGGTGATACCCATCTCGGCGGAGAAGATTTCGACTTGCGGATTATCGATTACCTGGCAGATGAATTCAGGAAGGATCAGGGGATTGATATACGAAGCGACAAAATGGCACTTCAGCGTTTGAAAGAGGCAGCTGAAAAGGCCAAAATGGAGTTGTCCACATCCGTAGAAACCGATATCAATCTACCTTTTATCACGGCTGATGCAAGCGGACCAAAACATATGAATATTAAGTTGACACGGGCCAAGCTGGAAGCACTGGTGTCGGAACTATTGAACCGAGTTGTTTCCCCATGCGAGATTGCCCTGAAGGATGCGGGCATGAAGCCTTCCGATATCAATCAAGTCGTCTTGGTGGGCGGGATGACCCGTATGCCCGCTGTTCAGGATGTCGTCAAAAAAATCTTTGGACGGGATCCCCACAAGGGGGTTAACCCTGATGAGGTTGTTGCGATGGGGGCTGCCATCCAGGGCGGTGTTCTTAAAGGAGATGTTAAGGATGTGCTTCTTCTTGATGTCACACCTCTTTCCCTTGGCATTGAGACGCTGGGTGGTGTTGCCACCAAGCTGATTGAAAAGAATACCACCATTCCGACCAAAAAGAGCCAAATCTTTTCGACAGCCGCTGATAATCAACCTGCGGTTTCTATTCACGTCCTCCAGGGAGAACGTGAAATGGCAGCCTATAATAAGACTCTGGGACGATTTGAATTGGTGGGTATTCCACTGGCGCCCCGAGGCGTACCACAGATTGAGGTTTCTTTTGATATTGATGCCAACGGCATTGTGCATGTTGCAGCTAAAGATTTAGGGACAGGCAAGGAACAGTCGATCAAGATTACCGCGTCGAGTGGTTTAAGTGAGGAAGAAATCGATAAATTGGTCAAGGATGCTGAAATGCATTCCGAAGAGGACAAGAAGAAAAAAGCGTTGGTAGAGGCAAGAAATACAGCTGACAGTATGATCTACAGTACGGAAAAATCTATTAAGGAGTTAGGGGACAAGATAGATTCCGCTACTCGAACAAACATTGAAGGAGCTGTTGAGCGTCTTAAAAAGGCTATGGAGGGAGAAGATACAGAAGAGATCAAAAAAATGACAGATGAGTTGATGCAGGCTTCCCATAAGCTGGCCGAAACCATGTATTCCCAAGCCGCGGAAGCACAGGGGGCCGGCGCGCAACCTGAGGAGGAGCCGTCAAAAAAGGAAGACGTGGTAGATGCCGACTTTGAAGAAGTAAAAGATGATAAAAAGTAGCTGTCATTGGACATTTATCATTTATCATTTAAAACGGCAGCCTCTTTTTATTACGAAAAACCCTGGTGATTTAGAACACCAGGGTTTTTTGTGTGAAGGTACCAAAGAATCCCTTGCTTTTTAATGGATTTGTGATGTAATTTTTAATCATAGATTTGTTAGAATCCGAAGGGAGGAAATTATGGAGCAAGATTTGAGACAATGTTTAAGGATCAACAAGGATTACTCTATAACGTATGCCCCTTTAGTCAATCTCAAAGATATTGATAAAAACTCAAAAGAGGCACGATTGCGCGATATAAGCGCCAGCGGTATAGCTTTTGAGGCTGAGGAGGGATGCAAAAAAGGTGATCAACTCTTGCTTAAGATCTCCTTTAAAGGATGGAAAAAGGATGGCACAAAAATCGTTCCGTGTGACAGAAATGAGTCATGTTTTTTCCTTAAAGCGATAACTGAAATAGTGCGTGTGAGGAAGATACGAAACAAAAGAATGTTTAGAATTGCTGGAAAGTTTATGGGAAGGTGTGGTTAAGTATTATAGAGAGGTATTTAATATGAGTGGACAGTCGCTCCCTGAGATCAGTCTGGAGCTGAATAGCGGTACATTCAGAATTAGGACCCCAGAGGCCATTTATGTAATAACGGTTCAACCGGGTGGAACGTTAGCACAGGAAATAACCCAGGTGGTTGAACAGGAAGTAGCCTCAGAGATAATATCAGAGGATGCCGAGACGGCCAAGGATAGTGATGCATCGGTTTCTGTGGGAGCGGCGGATGACGTATTCTATAAAGAAGTTTCCGCATCAATGTTAGGTAGGATCGGCGAACTGGCCAAAAAATTGAATCTTTCCTTGAAAGATTTTTCAGTCCAGGCTGTCCAGGATATTGATTTTGGGCAATCCGGCAAACGTCTTTCAGATGCCAGGGGACAACTTGAAGATATTAATATGATGGCAGAAAATGCTGCCATGGTGATAATGGATTTGACTGAAAAGATTCAAGAGGATATTAGCCGGACAAAAGAAAATATCAAGGTACTTAACGAAATAGATATCACCAGAGATGAGGAAGTCGATTCAGTCTACGAAGTCGTAGAGAAAATGTGCGGAGGGGTTAAGACACATCAACCCTTGGTCGATGAGATTGTATCGAGCCAGCAGGAATTGATGGAATCAATGTCCAGACTAACTGATCTTGTGGGCGCGACGGAGAAAAAAGAAGACAAGGAAAAGTCTTACGAGTTTGATCTGGACACCATATTTCAAACATTGTATGAATTCTGTACTAATGATGCGGTGAAGAAGCATCTGAAGACAATGCGTGCAGACAAAAAGGCTTGTGATATTCAAGTATTTTATAACGCGATCAACGAGTCTTTAAAAGGGATCAATATTGAAGACAATTTTGCTGATGTCCCTATACAATTGATATTGTCGGCGCTTTCCCAGTCAACAGAGAATGACAAGTATAAAGGGTTTCTTGAAAAATTGGACAAAAATCTAAGTTCTCTTTTCTTGGAAGAAAATCTACCACTTGAGATACCGCAGGCAAAAGAGGTTTCAAAAACAGAAGGTGAGGAATCCCAGATTCCGACCCTTGTCTCTGATATTGCCGACCGTATCAAGACAAATCTTGAAAAACTGGCGAAGGTAAAAACCGAGCTTTTTGATGTTGAAATGGATGCTTCCCTGTTAAAAGATTTTGAAGATAAGACAATTATTAACAGGAAGGACAGGGACACTATCAAACAGATCCTTGACGAGTCGAACACTCAATTTGCGGCCATTATGGATTTCGCGACCAAGATATTTGAGAATCTTTCCTTTCAGGATCTTGCCGGTCAAAAGATTACAAAGATTATCGAATTATTGAGTGACTTCCAGTCCCAGCTTCTTGTTATGCTGGTGGCTTTTGATGTTAAAATAAAGAGCAAGGAGAAGAATAAAGATATAACTGCGGAAGAGAGCGAAAAACTCGTTCAGAAAGAAGTCGATAAGATACTGGCAAATGTGATGTTAGAAACAAAAAATGAAGAAGTAGTAAGCAGGGTTGATCAGGATGCGGTCAACGAGGTGCTGGAGGGTATGGGATTTTAACTATGTCTTGGGACACAATCTACCATTTCTGGAAGACACTAACTAAGGTGATATGATGAAAAAATCGCTTACATATGCTGATGCCGGCGTGGATCTGGACGCGGCAAATAGTTTTGTTGAGGCCATCAAGCCTCTGGTAAAGAAGACGTATCGCCCTGGCGTAATCTCGGATATAGGAGGTTTTGGGGGATTTTTTGCTTTGCATAATATGTCAGGATATGAAAGGCCTGTTTTGGTTGCTTCTACCGATGGGGTGGGCACAAAGCTGAAGATCGCCTTTATGATGGACAAACACGATACCATTGGAATTGATCTGGTGGCCATGTCAGTAAACGATATTGCGGTCCAGGGCGCTGAGCCCCTTTTTTTTCTGGATTATATTTCAACGGGAAAGCTTATCCCCAAAAAGGCGGAAGCAATTGTTGCGGGAATTGTTGAGGGATGTAAGCAGGCTGAATGCGCCCTTATCGGCGGAGAAACCGCTGAGATGCCCGACATATATAATGAAGACGAGTATGATCTTGCCGGGTTTGTTGTAGGAATTGCCGATAATAATAAGATCGTGGACGGGGCGGAAATCGGTGTGGGTCATAAGCTGATCGGAATCGCCTCGAGCGGCCTTCACAGCAATGGCTATTCGTTGGTAAGAAAGATCTGTTTCGATAAACTCAAGTTAAAAATAGAGCAGAATATCGATATATTGGGCACAACGCTCGGCGAAGAGCTATTGCGACCGACAAAGATTTACTCGGTAACAATCAAGAATCTCCTCCGTGATTTTCCGGTCCATGGATTTGCTCACATTACAGGTGGGGGGATTGTGGAAAATCTTCCGCGTATCCTTCCTCAATCGTGTGCGGCAAGGATTATCAAAGGGAGTTGGGAGGTTCCTCCTATTTTTAGCTTTTTACAGGTGGGAGGTAACGTGTCTCAAGAAGAGATGTTGCGAACCTTTAATTGCGGTATCGGACTCATTGCGATCGTGCCTGAATCCGATGCCCAAGATATTGTATTACGCCTCGAAGGAATGAAGGAAAAGGCATATATTATAGGTGAAATCGTGAAGGCAAAAAAAGGGGAAGAGCAGGTTGTTTGGGCGTAAGGCCGCTCCTTTTTCACCCCTCAGCAATCAGCTGATACACTTTATTCAAGGCATCAGAAAGCTGTTCCGGCTTACTCCCCCCGGCCTGGGCCATATCAGGGCGTCCACCACCGGATCCTCCTACGATGGGAGCAATTTTTTTGATGATATTGCCTGCGTGGTAGCGGTTCAGGTGGTCCTTTGTTACAACCGCTACCAGAAGCGCCTTTGAATTTACGGCACTTCCCAGTACAATGACACCTGATTTTATACGGTCCTTTGCTCTATCGGCCAGGTCGCGAAGAGCTGACGGTGTTTCGGCTGCAACTACCTTGGCCAGCACCGGGATCCCGTTTACGGTTTTCAAGGCCTCGGCAAATCGATCCAATTCCTGCGAGAGTTCTCGTGCTTTTATCGCTTCTATCTCTTTTTCAAGAGACTTTTGTTGAGCAATCAACTTATCGATTCTGTCTTTAAGATCTTCCGGTCGCGCCTTCAGCATCCGCGCTAAATTAGTGAGCGTTGTGGCGGTCTCAAGCACATATCCTAAAGCGGCCTTGCCCGTTATTGCCTCAATCCGCCTTATTCCCGCCGCTACACTTGACTCAGATAATATCTTGAAGATACCTATGTCGCCTGTGCGTTTCGTATGAGTGCCCCCGCATAGTTCCTTGCTAAAATCTCCAATAGAGACAACACGCACGCGATCACCATATTTTTCTTCAAACAGCGCGATAGCGCCTGTCTTTTGAGCAGCCTCGGCATCCATCTCATCTACAGTAAGAGGGGTATTTCTGCGGATCTCCTCATTGACCAGGGTTTCTATTTTTAGAATTGTTTCATCATCAAGCGCCGAAAAGTGTATAAAGTCAAAACGGAACCGATCCGGAGCCACCAGTGAGCCTGCCTGTTTTACATGGTCTCCGAGAACACGTTTGAGAACAGTGTGGAGGATGTGCGTAGCCGTGTGATTCAACGCGGTTGCCGCGCGGTTTTCTTCATCCACAGAGAGCGTTACAATATCACCTTTTTTGATGGAACCGGAAACTACTTTCCCTTTGTGAATAATAATTCCGGCTGGATCCTTCAGGGTTTCCAGTACCTCTATCTTACTGTTTTCATCTGTGATAATACCCTGGTCACCTGCCTGGCCTCCAGCCTCACCATAAAATGGTGTCGCAGCCGCCACAAGCTCAACAATGTCTCCTTCATCTACACCTGTTACTTCATTTCCATTCTTTACCAAAAGGAGTACCTCTGAATCACATTGCAGGGCTTTATATCCTTCAAAGCCTATTTTAACACCTCGACCGGAAAGCGCCTTATATGCTTTCGTACTCCATTGACCGGTACCTTTCCACGATGTGCGGGAACGGGAACGCTGATGTTCCATTGCCGCTTGAAATCCTTCCGTGTCAAGGGTTATCCCGTCATCCCGGACTACGTCCTGAACAATGTCGACCGGGAACCCATACGTGTCGTACAGCTTGAAGATAACGTCTCCAGGCACCTGAGTTCCGCCCCTTGCCTTTAACTCCTGCAACGTTTCATCCAGAACCTTTAGACCGTGGTCAAGGGTCCCGATGAAACGTTCTTCTTCGTTTATGATTACCTTTTGTATATAAGCGCTTGCGTCCAGAAGCTCAGGATATGCGCCTGACATCACCCGCATGACTGCATGCGATGTTTTGTGGAGAAAGGGACGGGTCATACCAAGAGAACGGCCATGTCGTATGGCTCTTCGGAGTATACGGCGCAGGACATAACCACGCCCTTCGTTTGAAGGCAAAATCCCATCGCCGATCAAAAACGCGGCCGCACGGCTGTGATCCGCCACCACTTTGATGGAGATATCAGATTTTTTTTCTCTCCCATAGGCCTGGCCGGACAACTCCTCCACCGCCCCTATAATAGGCTGAAACAGATCAGTATCATAATTGGTCGCTCCCCCCTGGGTGACTGCCGCTATACGCTCCAGTCCCATCCCGGTGTCGATACTGGGCCTGGGAAGCGGCTTCATTTCACCTGATTCATCCCGATTAAATTGCATAAAGACCAGATTCCAGAGTTCCAGGTAGCGATCGCATTCACATCCTACCTTGCAGTCGGGTTTTCCACAGCTAAACGATTCTCCCTGGTCGATCAGGATTTCCGAACAGGGACCGCATGGACCTGTGTCTCCCATGGACCAGAAGTTGTCTTTTTCACCGAGGCGAACGATTCGATCTTCTGAGACACCTATGTTTTTATGCCAGAGCTGATATGCTTCATCGTCTTCTTTGAATACAGATACCCATAGTTTGTCCACCGGAAGACCATAGCCGTTGATCAGGAGATCCCAGGCAAGTTCTATAGCCTTTTCTTTAAAGTAGTCTCCAAAGGAGAAATTCCCCAACATCTCAAAAAAGGTATGGTGCCTACCCGTGCGTCCCACGTTTTCCAGATCGTTGTGCTTGCCTCCGGCCCGGACGCATTTCTGAGAAGTGGCGGCGCGCACGTAGTCACGTTTTTCTTCCCCTAAAAAAGTCCTCTTAAATTGCACCATGCCGGCGTTGGTAAAAAGGAGCGTCGGATCATCGTGAGGGAGCAATGGCGAGCTTTTCACGATCCTATGGTCTTTTTCTTGAAAGAAGGTTAAAAATTTTTCTCTTAGTTCGTTTGATGTCATGCCGTCTCTTTTTTCTTCTTTTCTTTTTGATTATCCTGTTTTGGGGCAAGCCCTATGGCGTGCTTTACCGCTGTTGATACCTTGTCGAAAATCTCCGGATTTTCCGCTAAAAATCGTTTTACATTTTCTCTTCCCTGGCCCATCCGCTCTTTTTCAAATGAATACCACGCCCCGCTCTTTTCAATAATACCGTTCGCTACTCCCACGTCAAGGAGATCCCCTGTTTTTGATATCCCCTCGCCGTACATGATATCGAATTCCGCTTCTTTGAACGGAGGGGCTATCTTATTTTTGACCACCCGGGCTCGGGTTCGGCTTCCGATCACCTGGTCGCCATCTTTGATATTCCCTATCCTTCTGATGTCAAGCCGCACAGAGGAATAGAATTTAAGGGCATTCCCGCCGGTAGTGGTTTCCGGGTTTCCGAACATCACCCCTATCTTCATCCTGATCTGGTTGATAAATATCAGCGATGTCAACGATTTGCTGACAGTGGATGTCAATTTTCGTAGCGCCTTGGACATCAGGCGGGCCTGAAGGCCGACCTGGATGTCTCCCATTTCTCCTTCGATTTCCGCCCTTGGCACCAGTGCGGCCACAGAATCTATGACCAGCACGTCTAATGCCCCGCTTCGAACCAGGAGTTCGGCGATGTCGAGCGCCTGTTCTCCTGAATCCGGCTGAGAGACCAAAAGATCGTCGACCTGGACACCCAATTTTTTGGCATACATAATATCAAGGGCGTGTTCCGCGTCGATAAATCCTGCAATACCCCCCTGTTTTTGGGCCTCTGCAACAACATGAAGAGCCAGGGTGGTCTTGCCGGAAGATTCCGGCCCAAATATCTCTATGACCCGTCCGCGAGGGATGCCCCCGACTCCAAGGGCCAGGTCCAAGGCAATCGAACCTGTGGGAATGATAGGGATCTCCGGGATATCAGCGCTGCCCAGTCTCATGATAGAACCCTTGCCGAATTGGCGTTCGATCTGCCCCATTGCCATCTCTACGGCCTTAGCCTTATCTGCGGAAATGCTCATGTGATTTCTCCTTTGTTTTTTTCAAATCTGTTTCAGCCGCAGACGCACGCAGACTAACACAGACTTTTTCTCTGGCCGACCTGGCCAGAGAAAAACTGTAGGCCCTTCGGGCAAGGCATTCTATTTCGCGAAGCGAATGCATTTTTTGCTCGGTCAAGTCGGCCGAGCAAAATGTCTGCGGCTGTCTGCGTGGGTCCGCGGCTAATTTATTTTTTGATGCAAGGCACAGCAATTCCATAAATCTTTTGTAATTCACAATCCCTAAATCCTTAACGGTATTTCAGCCAGTTTCGTATAGACAGCGCCGCCTCGCTGTAAATCGCTGCGAAACAGTATTATTGAGTCTGCTGTAAATGAATCCGACTCAAAATTGCCCAGTTGTTCGATTACCTCCAATAAAATTCGTTTCTCTAAATTCCCTTTTACACGACCCAGTGTCAGATGAGATCGAAACGGTCGTTTTTCTTTTGGGAATCCAAGTTGTTCCAAACCCTCTTCAACACGGAGTTGGAATTGCTTAAGCGGTTCCACATCACCGGACATCCCAACCCAGATAACCTGTGGGCGGCTGATACCGGGAAAGATGCCGAGTCCCTGCCCCCTTAGATGAAAAGGCTCCGTGGTATCTGTAGCGGTCTTTAACACACCTGTGATCGGCGCGACATCCTCTTCTGATATATTTCCCAAAAACTTTAGCGTCAAATGAATATTTTCAGGCCGAACCCATCGTATGCCTAATCCACAATTACGAAGGTCTTCCTGTAATTTTTTAATCGCTTCAATAACCTGTCCCGGAAGTTCAATCGCTATAAAAGATCGTATGTTATTTGTCATAACACCAGGTTAGCTCATGGGCACAAGGGGAATTCCTATTATCAAAGTAAATTAATATAGAATTATTACGATTTGTTTGCAAGAGGGAAATCGCGCTTTTTCACGTCAAAGGGCGAGGAGGGATAGCACAAGATATATGTGAAAGAAGAATTGAAAACCAAGTTATGTTGGGCTATAGTACCAATATTAAACTTACAATAATAATACTCATTAGTTAAGCTAAGCCAATCTAATGCTTGAATAGAGATCCGTTCACTTCATCTTACCATTTTTTCGGGAACTCAGCGAAGGGAGAAAAAAGGATGAGAACAATGGGCGTTAAACGAGGGGCGCAGAGCCTTATTGTCAGAGATGTATTCCTGGTGTTAGTTTTCGCGGTTAATTTGCTATTTGTGGGATGTGCGATCAATATGGATGGCTGGTACTATAATGCCGGGAATAAGTATTATAACAAGGGCGAATATGACAAGGCTATAGAGACTTACACGAAGGCGATAGAGTTAAACTTGGACGATCAGAAATCCTATTACATTCGTCGAGGGAATGCCTACTCGAAGATAGGCGAGTTTGATCGTGCAATTGATGATTTTAGTAAGGCGATACAAATAAAGTCGAATGATACAATAGCTATCTACAACCGAGGGCTTGCCTACGTGGAGAAGGGCACATTTGATCGGGCCATTGACGATTTTACCGAGGTGACACGGATAGTGCCGGATGATGCCGGGGCCTACTACCAGAAGGCCCTTGCCTTTGAGCAAGCGGGACGCATTGCCGAGGCGTTTGAAGCGTACAAAAGCACTATCCAACATGCTCTGCCTGAGCATGAAGTATATGTTGAGCATGCAAAAAAGAGGATAACGGAGCTTGAGAAGTAAAAGCGACAGTCTCGCCGGCGACCAAGATATCATCTTGATGCAAAAGTAATTGAGATATTACATCTTATGCACTCTTTTGACAATAATCTCTTATCCACCCGAGGGCTGTTTCTGATACCTCCCACCTGATAGCCGCTCGGTCTCCTTGAAAGAGATGTTGTTGGCATTCGGTCCCTTTGTCAGAGGCAAGGGCAATGAAGACCGTGCCTACCGGTTTTCCCGGAGTGCCTCCGGTCGGCCCGGCTATCCCGGTTACAGAGAGCCCCAAATCGGTTCTGCTCCGGGTGCGTATCCCCTCGGCCATCGCCTTTGCGGTCTGTTCACTCACCGCACCGTAGGTTTCGATCTCTTCTTTTGGAACTTCCAACATTTCTGTTTTGGATCGGTTGCTGTACGTGACCGCACCACGTTCAAAAAAAGCGGAACTCCCCGATATGTTCGTTAGCCGCGAGGCAATGAGGCCTCCGGTGCATGACTCTGCCACCGCGATGGTAAGTTTTTGTGACAAAAGGATATGCGCAACTTCTTCTTCCAGAGCATTCATGGTTTAAATCCTTCCTGGTAAAAAGAGCAAAACGAGTCTCAATACCGCATTTGCGTAGACTCCAGCCATAATATCGTCCATGACCACGCCAGGTCCCCCTTTGAGCTTTCTGTCAATAAGGCCTATAGGGAACGGCTTTGCTATATCAAATATTCTGAACAGGACAAAGCCAATCAGTATGTTTTGAGCCGACCACGGAATTAGAAAGAATGTCACCAGCATCCCGGCTATTTCATCGATGACAATACAGCCGCTGTCTTTTTTGTTGAATATTTTTTCAGCCTCACCGGCAATCCAGAACGAGAAAGGAATAAAGAGAAGGATAACGAAAACCGAAAGGGAAGGGGCAAGTTTTGATAAGCACCATACAAGTGGGATTCCGATTAGGGAGCCGAACGTTCCGGGCGCAAAAGGAATATATCCCACATAACATCCTGTTGCCAGGAGGACTATGATTTTTTGTTTAAGTGACATCATAAAGTAATCTTGAGGTGTTAGCAATCGCCATTTTGGGGAATAAATCCGAATATCGAATATCGAAATCCGAAACAAATCCAAAATTCAAATATCGAATGTTCAAAATGTTAAGTCCTCGATTCCTCAATTTTTTGTTTTGGATTTTGTATTTTTGTCGTTCGAAATTGTTTCGAATTTCGTGTTTCGAATTTCGGATTTCATGGTTCAGGGCAGGCGGCAATTCTTCAGTTCAGATCGTCACCCGCTAACTTAACTGCCTTATAAACCTCCTGTATGGGAATCCCTTTTTCAAGGGCAATCCTCTTACATTCTTCATACTCCGGGGTAATTGAAACTTTGCCGTCCAGGCCGGTAATCCGCTTGACCCGCATTTTTCCGTATTTTGTGACAACCTCTCCGACTTCGCGAGGCAGTTTGACTCTGTCTGCCTCATAATACCGCACCCCTGTGGCAGTGGACTCAAGGAGTATCCTGTGGATAATGCGATCCCGGTCCATTGTCTGACAGATCGCCCTGAGCATAGTAGCAGGGCGATTTTTTTTCATGGTGATCGGCGCCAGCGCTACATCAAGCGCTCCTTCGGCAAAGAGCTGTTCCATGAGAAAGCCGTAGATTTCCGGATTCATGTCGTCGATATTGGTCTCAACAATGGTTATTCGGTCCCTATCGGTTCGTGCATCTTTTCTGCCAAGTATAATTCGCAGTAGGTTGGGTATCGATTCGAGTTCGCGGCTTCCTACACCGTATCCGATACGATCGACCACCATAGGAGGCATTGGCCCGAAGCTGCTTGCCATTGAAGCAAGGATCGATGCGCCAGTGGGGGTTACCATTTCGTGCGGAATATCGGTTCCATACGTCGGAACTCCGGTCAAAAGCGCAATCGTGGCAGGCGCCGGAACAGGGAGGGTGCCGTGGGCGCACGTGACAAAACCTTTGCCGATCGGTACTTCAGAAGCGGTAATGGTTTCTATGCCGTGCCACTCAATTCCGAGTACAGCACCCACAATGTCAACGATAGTGTCTATGCCACCCAATTCGTGAAAGTGGACAGATTCAACAGACGTGTTATGTATGTGGGCTTCAGCCTCGGCCAATTTTCTGAATATCTTAAGGCTCAATCCTTTGACGAAATCAGATAGCGGGCTTTCTTCAATAAGGGCTCGGATGCTGCTGTAATCTCTTGCGTGATTTCCTTCTTCATCTACCGGTACTCGTACCCTGCGCCCGGAAATCCCCATTCTCTGTTCGGCAGCAATCTCAATGCGAAAACCACTTAATGGGAGTTTTTTTAACTCTGCTTCCAAGAAGTCCGGTGGCATCCCAAGGTCAATCAGCGCCCCTAATAGCATATCGCCGCTGATGCCGGCAAAACAGTCAAAGTATGCACAGGTCATTTTTTAACCTTTATCCTTATTGTTTCGTAGCGTGCAATTGGACGATTGCGAGAATAAGCTCCGCGCCTTGCACCATATCGCTCAGCCGGACAGACTCCCGTACGGTGTGCATGTCGCGCATACCGGTACCGAGCACTCCTGTCACAATACCGTTTCCGGCAAAGATATTGGCATCGCTTCCTCCACCGCTTGTTTTGCAAGATAAGTTATACCCTATCTTGCCTGCCGCCTCCCTAGCCAGTTGGACTACAAGGTGTTCTTCAGGTACATTCATATGCGGAAAATCTGATTCCACTGATATGTCGACCTTTGGAAGTCCGTCATCAGAAGGGTTGCTATTTTTGTAGACGGCGACTTCATGTTCAAAGGCTGCTACGATCTTTTTGGTCTCTTCTTCCAGCCTATTAACGTCATGGCTTCTGACCTCACCTTCAACCGTCACCAGGTCCGGCACAATATTGGTGGCTTTGCCCCCTGTGATGATACCCATGTTGGCCGTTGTTTCCTCATCTATACGCCCCAAGTCCATATTGGCGATCGCCCGCGCGGCAATTTGTATGGCATTGATCCCCTTTTCCGGCGCAGCTCCTGCGTGGGCGTCCCTGCCGTGTACATCAACCCGGAGGCGATTTGCTCCAGGGGCCCTGGTGACAATCCCTTCCACGTCGGTTGCGTCAATGCTGTAACCGAATTTGGCCGTTACCATCGAATAGTCCAGGTGTTTTGCGCCCAAAAGCCCTATCTCTTCGCAGATGGTAAGTACTACCTCCAATGGGCCGTGTTTTAGATTCTGTTCTTTGAGGATGGTGAGTGCTTCTAACAAAATGGCCACAGCGCTTTTGTCGTCTGCTGCAAGGATGGTTGTTCCATCACTCCGGAAGGTATCGTCTGAAAAGAGGACCTTTATATTCTCGCCCGGCTTTACTGTGTCGATGTGTGCGTTTAATAAAAGAGAGGGGGCGGCTTTTTCGGTCCCTTTGAATTTTGCGATAATGTTCCCGGTGTCACTTCCGATCTTTTCCCCTGCATTGTCCTCCAAAACCTCGGCGCCCATTGATTCCAGCATCTCGCATAGAACCTTGGCAATAGCTCCTTCTTTCCTGGAAACACTGTTGATCCGGACCAGGTCTGTAAATGTCTTGGCTAAGCGGTTACGGTTGATCATGTTTGACTCCTTGTTTAGTGTCCTTCTGGCGAATTCATTGGAGTATTGGAGTGCTGGAGTGTTGGAGTGTTGGATGTTTTTTCCCATTACTCCAATTCCGTCCGTATTGTCTCCCACGCTACTATTTATAAAGAATACAGCGTCTCATCATGGACAGGGGGCTTTTTCTTGGACGCCCCTACGCCTTTTTTGGCTATATTGAAAAGATCATCCCCTTCCAGGATATCACCCATCTCCTCTTCTATCTTTTCAGGGTCCTCGCCGGCCTCCATCCGTTTTAGTGCTTCTTCCATGCCTGAGCCCATATCAAGACCTGTCATATCACACAACTTGCGCATTAGGTTGGCGGCCTGTTTGGGGTCATCTTCATTAATATTTCCAGCCTCTCGCTCCAGCACGGACATGGCCTTTTCCAACTTTGATTCGTCAATATCCGGCATGCCCATGTCATCCTCTTCCTTTGCCCCTTTAAGAACGGCAAACCTGGACATGAAGCGTTCCAACGGTCCTTTGTCGCATTTTGGGCACATAGGCCGTTTCTTAGTGTTTACGCGGCTGGAAAAAAAGTTGAATATGGTATTGCAGTCGGCGCAGTAAAATTCGTAAATAGGCATGTTAATTCCTCCGGATCGTAAAACAAGCTTACGATTTGACTATATAGCAAAAGGTGGCACAATAGACAAGTTCTCCCTTATTAGGTCCCTCCTTTCCTAAAAGGGGGCAAACAATTTCATGCCCCGAGTAATATTTCTTGATAAACACCTTCATTTTTCCTAAGAATAAAATAGAAAATTGATGACCTCGGGACTTTCCGCAATTCAGGCGAGAATCATTATGTTGAAGCAATACTTTGCGTTTATTTTTTTAATCTTTTTAGCCGGCGTTTCTGTTGCAGTCGCGTCAGACGAGGTGCTGAGGGTTGATGCGGATATAAGGTACAGGTGGGAATACCAGGACAACTTCAACCAGAAATTTTATAGTGAGAATCCCCCTAAAGGTGACTCGGATGATGGTTTTCTGCTTCAAAGGGTTCGGCTGACAGTCGGTTACAATCCTCACAGGAATGTGCATTTCTCTGCCGGCGTACAGGACTCAAGGGCATATGACGTCGCCCTTTCTGATGACGCCTTTTATAATTCAGGGCTGGGACTTGAACACAATCCATACAAAGATGCCTGGGAACTTTTTAATACCTATCTCGAAATGAACAACCTTTTTGGCCAAGAACTAAGCTTCAAAGGGGGAAGACAAATCATAGCGTATGGGGACAAAAGGATTTTTGGCCCGGGTGAATGGGGTAACACCGGCCGATACGCGTGGGATGCGGTGAAGCTGTCATATAGACTCGGGGGGAACTTTATAGATACTTTTTACGGCAGAAACGTCATCCATGAACCCGACAGGTTTACGCTCAATCACCGCCACTTCTTTGAATGTTTTGCCGTCTACAGCCATTTCCTTATCCCCGGTCGTAACAGGGAGTCCTGTCTGGAACCTTTTTTTGTAAGGAAATGGGATGCACGCGACAATTTTAAAAGCGAGGACAATACCTTTGACGATTTCAATTCAAACTATTATGGAGTAAGGGGCTGCGGTGAAATCTTTCCGGGTTTTGATTATGACTTGACCGTTGTCCGGCAGACGGGCAACTACGGCAATGACGACATTGAAGCCTATGGGTACCATATACTTGCCGGCTATAAATTCAGTAGCGTTTCCTGGGAACCGAGGGTCAGTGCTGAATTTTCGTACGCGTCCGGAGACGACGATCCGCAAGACGGGGAGCGGGGCACTTTCGATGGAGTATTCGGGGCAAGGGACAGCAAGTATGGCAGGATGAACCTTATGGATTGGAAGAATCTACAGGATGCGCAACTCAATCTGGAGTTGAAGCCTGTCAAAAGTCTCGGTTTGACATTGGAGTTGCACAAATTCTGGCTTGCGGAAGAGAAAGACGCCTGGTACCTGAACCAACAGGTTTATAGGGATAAGACCGGTAACTCAGGGAATGAACTTGGAGTGGAATTTGACTTTATCGGCAAATACATCACCCGTATAAAGGGGTTGGAAGTTCAATTCGGGTACGGACATTTTTGGCCCGGCAAATTTGTTAAAAGGCTGGCTGATGATGTTGACGCAAACTGGTGTTTCCTACAACTTCATTACAAATTATCTAAAAAGGTTTTGTAGGTTTTTATGGAACCGTCATAAGTGGTTGACAAGGAAGAATTTTACATTATACATATAAGATGCTCTCGTAAAAAGTCTTCAATTCGCCTGATTGGTCACTTAACAAGACTTTCATTAGTCATTTCACATTTGTCATCTGTCATTTTTTGAATGGTAAATGCCCAATGATAGATGATAAATGACAGACGATAAGACCAAGATAAGCTCATCAAAGACTTTTTACGAGAGCATCTTATAAACCTACAGTGGAAGTGGATAGCTCACTGGTGGGGCTCCCGGACTTCAAATCCGGTGTGGGGCGCTAACACCGTCCCGGGTGGGTTCGATTCCCATGCACTTCCGCCATAACAGATTGATATTATTAGAAGTGAAGGTGTATTTTTGTGGGTACGTTTAGTCCCCCAAACCGGTTTTACTTCCCTGAATGCTTATAACTTTGCTTCGTTCTATCAAAGCCCGCCGAGCTGATACCTCAACCTTCTTACAGCCCCGAGGAAAAAACTTTTAAGGTTTGTGAGCGTTTCTATCCGTAAGTACCGTTGGTGGATGGGAGGAATCTGAAATCTTTTTGTGAAAAAACCGTCTTTAATCGTAGTTGGCACGAGAATCGTGACTCGTTAAAACGGGAGGTAAGAGATCGTATGTACGAAATCGATCAACAGACTGAGTCCTGGGAGGCTGTCTGAGACAGCGTAGCTCAATCCGGACATTCAGAGCAACTATTTTCCTTGATATATATACATAATAGTATATTAAAACGGACATAGAAACGGACATTGGATTCTTTGAGAACCGGACATGATAAACTGATTATTTAAATAGTTTAACAACCAATACAATAGATTAAGTCGGACATAAAACCGGCCAGAAGACGACACGATGCTTGTTGAGACACAGAGTCTTGCTTTCTATCCTCCAATCCCATCAATGCGCCAGGGTGAACTCAAGGACATGGCTCAGGAGGTCGTAATAGCTTCCTCAAGGCTTGACGGGCGAATAGCCGAAGAAACAGGCTCTCGGGGACAGGCTTAGATTTCTCAACAGCTACCACTCCAACTTAATAGAAGGCCACAAGACATCGATATCGGAGATCGAGGCGGCATTGAACAAGGATTTTTCCAAAGATGAGCATAAGAGGTATACTCAAGAGCTTTGTGCGGCCCATGTACAGACTGAAAGGGAACTGATGCGGGAGGTACTATCAAGTTCGCCGGATAATATCTGTGCGTTCGATTTTGTGGGCAAGATCCACAAGAAGTTCTATGAGAAGCTGCCGGAGCATCACCAATTCACTCACAGCCATGGTGGGTTTACAAAATACTCAGTGATGCCCGGTACAATGAGGGATAAGAATGTCTCTCTGGATGATGGCAGGACTGCGCATGGCCCGGAGGCACAACAACTAACTGCCAAATACGAAGAATTCAGCCGACTATACAATCCAGCGCATTTCCATGGAGACGAGCGTTTGATAGCAGCTGCCGCAAGTCATCACAGGCTTGCATGGCTTCATCCATTCCGTGATGGCAACGGCAGGGTTATTCGCCTTTTCTCCGGTCTTTATATGGGCCCAAATTGGGATTAATCGGGGCAATCTATGGTCGCTATCCAGAGGGTTTTCGAGGGACAAACGATGGTATATGACGAATTTACAATCAGCGGATTCCCCTTCGGATGATCTAAAGAGCTTTGATCAGGTATTCTTTGCCGATTATTGCCATTATTTCCTGGAAGTGTGCTTGGATCAAATACGTTTTATGGATCAAATTCTCGGGCTAAATAGGATTGATGCAAGGATCGACGGCTACATAAAAGACAGAGACAAAGAGAGAGGGGCGATCAATCCGCTTGATCCACGGGTCGGCAAGCTTTTAAAAGCCTTGTTCTTGCAGGGTGAGGTTCCAAGGGGCGAAGCCCGGGCAATTATGGGAATGGAAGACCAAAGTGACAGACATGCCAGGCGCATTGTAAGCCAGATAGTCGCGGAAGGGCTTGCGCACTCTGAATCGCATCGTGCCCCCCTGAAAATTGGCCTTCCAACACATGTCTTGCGCTACTATTTTCCAGATCTTTTCGATCCCTCGGTTCTTGGCGAAAACAAAGAAATCAGGGGGTAACAAGCCCATCGGGGCCCGATTTTTTGTCAAAATTTGGCTGTTAGCAAAATTTGGCTTGGCCTCTATCCATATTTTGCGTAAAATGGAGAGCATAGCAGCCGGTTTGAAAACCTGATTGCAAGTGTTTTGTAGGGAAATACCATGTGGCCTTTTACGAAGGCTTGGAGGTTTCCAGGAGGAAGTAATGATGCAAAAGATAGTCTCTAAAGGTATTTTACATGGGGTCTATATTGTCACAGCCCGGACAGAGGATAAAGTCAACGGTATGACAGCCGCATGGGTTGCACAGGTGTCATTTAAGCCCCTTTTACTTATGGTTTCTATTGCCCCGCCCCGGTACACGCACGGACTTGTGGAAAGGGCCGGGTATTTTGCCATAAACACGCTTCCGGAAGGGAGAGAGGATCTTGCAAAACACTTTGGGTTCAAGACCGGGAGAAAGGTGGATAAATTTGAAACGATCTCTTTTACCGATGCTCCCAATGGATCGCCGATACTGGATGATGCCATGGCTTACTGTGAATGTAAATTGACCAAATCGGTCACGGCGGGAGATCATACGCTTTTCATAGGAGAAGTGGTTGAGGGGAGGATTCTGAAGGAAGGTGTTGAACCGCTTGCCTTTAGATGGGGTGATTATTTCTAAAACTTTTTGTATCGTAATGGTTTGAAGACTTTTTACGAATTCATCATGGTTTGAGAAATGAAGAATTCTACTGAGGCAGTTTCAAAACGTTTCCCGCCTATCGGCGGGAGCCAGGGTCAAGAAAGGCGAAAATTATAACCGCGGAGAGGAAGAGGAGAATGTGGGATAAAACATGCATTACAGGCTTCAAAGTTTTTGAGGGACTGAGTGAAAAAGGGTTGGACAGCATTCTATCAATAGGCCGAGAAGCCGCTTTCAATCCGGACGAGGTGATTTTGGAAGAGTCTAAGTTGGGCTCACAGTTATATGCCATTGTGCAGGGGCGAGTATCTGTTGAACTCAAGACGGGTCAAATGCATGAGAAGGCAGAAGATGAAGGGAAACAACTGGCAACCCTGAGACCAGGCGATGTTTTTGGAGAAATTGCTTTCCTGGCAGAAAAACGCAGGTCTGCCCATGTAGTCGCAATCGATGAAGTCCTGCTGCTTGAACTGGACGGGGAGAAACTTTATGACCTGTTCGACAGAGACAATCGTACTGGGTACTTGGTGATGCGAAATATAGCAACCATTTTGGCTCAAAGGTTAGTCGATTTTAATTTCAGATGGCGTGATAAGAGTTATTAGTTTTTGCTTCTTCGGTCTTTTGCTTCCGGTCATCGTGTTTGAGGAATGTCTGGATCGGAGTCAGCGGACCGGCCCTTCTTAAAACAGTAACTGAAGATGAGTAATCAGGACATCATTATTCACATCCTCGCCGTGCATTTCCTCTCTAAAGGTGTAATTTAGCTGCCATTTGACTTTTTGGCCATGAATAAACCAGTTATAGCCAACAGTGTACCATCGGCTGTCTTTTTCATTGTCAACTGTGTCATTTGGATCGAGCTCGTCATAACGAGCGGTAAGTTGGAAGTTGTCGAGTATATCTACCTGCCCCTGGATGCCATAGCCGGAAGCATCAGCGCCTCTGTCGGGGTCCTCGCTAATATATTCGCCCTGCACATGCACTCTGCCTATATCTATAGCAGCATTAACGTTCCAATAGTCAATATCCTGGGCGGCGCTACCATGACCTTCTTTATTATAGGCGTAACTTGTTCCAAAATTAAAGTGCTTGCACGGTCTGACCAACAGCATCGCCGTATACATAAAATTATCGTTATCGTTGCGCATATGGTTCATTCCATTACCATTGTATATTCCTACCGCGTAATATATCGGTTTATTATAAATGGGCATGCCGTGCTCCCGACCGTCAAAAGAGTATTTCCCCTTTTCCGATTCAATGCTGATTCCTATGTCACGTGTGGGCGGTCCTATCCTATCGATTATGAGAGCGCGTTCACAGAGCGGTAGATTGGGACCTCGTGTCAGATAAGCGGCGGAGAAGCGGGTCTTGAACTGGCCCATGTGAATATTGAGATAAGGATGGAGACGATAGTTAATCTCCGCATCCTGGAGTTTGAAGCCGGTATCGTCTTTTTCATAGTCATAGTCTGTATCGTCGGGATCAATTCTGTCGGCATTTTCCTGGCCGTCACAGCTTGCCTGAACGTGATAGCTCCAATTGTCCGTTACGTTTCCCTGCACACGCACACGCACACGTCTGAGAACGAAGCCGTCGAATTCAGGAGCATCAAAGGCTTTTTGATTTGTTACCAGATCATGATTGCTGTCGTTTTCCATATGCATATACCTGAACTGGACCCTCCCGGCAATGCCGAAGGACTTAGTCTTCCGATATGCTTTGACAAGTGTTTCTTCTTCCCGTGATTCCTTTACGCCCTCAATATCCTGATCGGTAATAACCCCCTTCTTTTTCAGGATCTCTAACAATTCATCAGATGATATCTCCGCAGAGCTGTTAACGGGTAAACTGAGTAGTAAAATTGTACTCCATAACAGAACAACAAACCATTTTCTCATTCTCGATTACCTCCTTGATCCTCAGAGCAGAATATAGCCTAAGTTGAGCGATTTTTGAGGAAGAGATGTGCCAATATCTTGATGTAGTCCCGCCTGGGCGGGACGAAAACCGCGGGCATACCCGTGGATATGTCGAGGATTTTCGCAAGCCCTTGATGCGCAAGAGATTGGTGCAGATCGAGTCAAAAATCACTCAATTTAGGTATAGGTAAATTTTAAACATGTACCGGATTCCGGCCACATTTGCAAGGCCAAAAAAGTATCAAAAAAGCATGTTTTTTGTTGGCATTAGGTAATATCCTTGGTATTCTTTCTCGACACAACGAGATGGTCGGATCAACATAGATGGATAAGTAAAAATGGGCAAAAACTGGGACGAAGATTCTGGCATTATTGTTATTAATGAAACGGATTCATCCGCTGTGGAATGGATCCGGTTCTGGAATCTGTCCGAGCCTTTTGTTGTATATGCGCTTGTTCTGTGGACGGCGTGGTCTTCTCTCCTTGATGCTTCCCTCACATGGATCTATTTTGCCTTTGGGGCACAGTTTATCTATCTGGTTTTTATCAGTCCCGTTCTTCATTATTTCATTGAAAAAAAATACTTCCTGAGACCGGATCAACGGAGTATATGGTTCTACTTCTTTGATGCAAGGGGGATCGGATCACCCAAACGGTTTTTTCGTTCTGTAGGGAAAAAGCCGGCCGGCCTAAAAATATATTGGAAAGAGGTTGTCGCTACATTAGGGGGAATCTGCGTTTTATTCATAGGGTCGGTCTTTGCATTTCAGGGGTATATTTCCCGCCTGTTTGGAATGACCAGGGAAAGAGTTTTGGAGGTGTCCGCGTGGGGTTTGCCAATCCTTTTGTTATTGCTCTTTGTCCTGTTGCCGGTGATAATCCGATGGGACAATTACAGAAACGGGATTGTTTCATTTCTGAAAATGAGCGGTTTAGGGGTCTTGTTTGTTCTCGCTGCTAATTTCTTCTTTCAGATCTTCCCTGATCTACCCCTTTTGACAGATACACCCGTACGAGAAAAATGGTCTACCTTTTTTCTGGTTCCCATTGGAGGGAAATTGGCGGTTTATCTGTTTTGGGGATTGGCGCAACAATTCTTCTTTCTTTCAATCTTTAATACGAACTTTGCCCGCGCATTTGATATTTGCAAGAAGAAAGGTTTTTTGTCGGCCGCTTTTTGCAGCGCGCTCTTTTTTGGCCTTATCCATCTGCCCAATATCTGGCTTTTTGCGTTTGCCCTGATATTCGGCTTTTTGTGGTCGGTCTATTTTATGAAGACCAGAAACCTTTTTGTTATGGCGCTCTCCTACTGTTTGATTGCCTCCATTGTCGACCAGTTATTGCCCGTGTCATTGTCTTCCGGAATCAAAACCTATTCCGGACCGGCCTCGCTTTACTTTATTGTCAAAGCAGGTATCTTTCTTGTTTTACCTTTATGTTTCGTTTGTTTTTCTTTCTTACAGGGGAATGCTCTAAAGCCGGTGAAGATTGGTTCGAGTCTTGTCTTTGCCTTGATTCTTTTTTGGGCGTATCCCAATTCGGCTCAAGGTCCTGACTTTTATTGGGGTAAGGGTGGGAACGGCAAGACCTGGCAATGCTCACGCCAGATGGATTTGCAGGAGGAAGGGAAAGACTTTACAGAATACATTACTTCCGGGACAGACGGTTTTCTTGTGTCACGGCCGCTCTCCATAGCTCCCGAAAAGGCAAAGACAATCATCGTTGATATGGAGGTTGTTCCTTTTTCGACGCACGACGATGGTGCCATCTATTTTGATACGGGCAATGGATTTAATCGGAAAGAGAGGTGTAAGTTGCATATTAAAAAAGGTCGGATGTCCTATAACATTCATTTCGCACCTGCCAACCAAGTGGTTAGACTCCGGCTGGCTCCCACGCGTATCAAGGGGACTGCGGTAAAGCTCTATTCAATCAAGATTGGTCAAGGAGTTGAGTAGTTGGGTCAGTCTTGGTTGCAAAATATTGTGTACAAAGATAAGGTGGACATACTTATAGTCGGCGCCGGGCCTGCTGGGCTGAGATGTGTTGAGGCCCTCGGAAATTCGGGCTTGAGTGTATTGGTGCTGGAAAAGAATCGGTAATTTCCCTGAAGCATCCTATTGCTATGAGGCCAGATACTGTTCAATACCTGCTGCTATGGTGTCGAAGATCCGGCGGAATTCGGCTTCATTGCGCTCTAACAGGGTGACCCGAAACCCTTGAATCGTCGTGCTGAAAGAAGACAGAGGCACCACACAGATGCCGGTAGATGCCAGGAGATAGTAGACAAATCGTTTGTCATGAGCAACATCCGGGCCGCTTATGAGTTTTTCCACCAGCTCTCTGACTGCTTTATTCTCTACAGGTAGGGTCTGCTCCCCGTTTACCTTCCCTTCTTCAAAGGCAACGCTCATATAAAAAGCGCCGTTAGTCCGATTTACGAGGATCCCGGGAACATCTTTAAGACGCTCGTACGCAATATTGGAAAATTTTTCGTATCGGCGCTTCCGTTCTTCCAAGTAAGCAGAGTATTCCGGATGGGTGAGTAGCTTCGGGATCGCCTTTTGAGGCAGGGTAGTTGAACACACTTCAACCATTTTAGCATTCAACACGCTCTTTACATACTGAGCAAACATAGGATCTTTGTCTTCATTATATACTTCGATCCACCCACAGCGCGCACCAGGCCAGGGAGCTTCTTTGGATATCCCTTTCATTGAAATGGCTGGCACATCACCGATAATATCAGAAATTGGTCGTGTCTTTTGCCCATTATAAATGATGTTTTGGTAGACTTCATCGCATATGATAAAAAGGTCCATTTCTTTGGCAAAAGCGATTATTTCACTCAGTATCTCTTCCGGATAGACGGCACCGGTTGGATTGTCGGGGTTGATGATCAAAATACCCGCTACAGCAGGGTTATATTTTATTCTCTTGCGGAGGTCTTCCAGATCAGGATACCAGTTGTTTTGGGGATCAAGAGCGTAGCAGACCGGTGGGGCCCCGGCATGAGCCGCCTCGGCAGACGAATGAGTGGAATATGTCGGCGAAGGCCCCAGGACCCTTGCGGTACGTTTCAGCATACCATAGATCTTGGTAATGGCGTCTCCCAAGCCATTAAAAAAGATAATATCATCAGGGGTAATTTGCACTCCTCCGCGGCTATTGGTTTGTGAAGCAATGAACTCCCGAGTTTCTAAAAGGCCGCGTGTCGGGCTGTATCCATAAGTGCAATCATCCATGGCCAGATCGGCGACAATTTGTTTCATCCACTGCGGTATTTTTTCACCCTTTGCCACGGGATCACCGATATTTTCCATGTTGGTTTTAATGCCGAGCTTTTGCATTTTTTCGGCTACGGTGACAATATTCCGTATTTCATAGGTGAGTTCCCCCGCACCAATATGAACGATGTCAGTTCTCATTGTTTCCTTTCTTGAAAGTGTGTTGTGTATGTTGTGTAGTTACGTAGCACCAGCATTTTTGTCAGTCAATAGAAAAAGAGACGCGATATTCACCAACCTTTTCATGTATTCCGACCGGGGTTTAATATTTTACAGATCTTGTTGCTAAGTTCAATAAGGGTGAAGGGTTTGTGAATGGAATCGAGTATCCCCTCACTTAATATTTCCTGAGTCTGTTTGCACTCTCCAAAACCGGTCGCTAATAGTACTTTTGCGTTAGGATTGATACCTCTTATCTCCTTAAACGCTTCTAATCCGTTCATTACGGGCATGTTCATGTCCAGGATGACCATGTCAATTGTCCGGCCGTCTGCGATTGCAGATTTATATGCCTCTATTCCGTCCAGTCCATTGGATGCCAAGATAGTATTGTATCCAAGTTCCTCTAATGCAGTTTGAAGAAAATCGAGTACTATTTCTTCATCGTCTACTGCTAAAATCGTTTCGCTCCCTTTGCATAAATCACTATATTCCTCGTCGACTTCTTCTTGTGCAATCTCTTTTCCTAAGATCGGCAGATAAACATGAAAGGTTGTTCCACGTCCCGGCACGCTGGAACACGTGATATGTCCGTGATGGCTCTTTACAATGCCGTAGACCATTGCCAAACCTAATCCGGTTCCTTTTCCGGCTTGCTTCGTGGTAAAAAACGGCTCAAATATATGGTCTATGGTATCTTTATCTATTCCTTCACCCGTATCCGAGACAGTAATGAGAATATAATTTCCAGGTTTTGCCTCCGGCTGATTATGGCAATATGCTTCATCAAGTATAGTATTTTCGGTTTTGATAGTCAGTGTCCCACCTTCCGGCATGGCATCGTTTGCGTTAATTCCCAGGTTGATTAACACCTGTCCGATTTGGGAAGGATTGGCATTTGTAATTTTCAGGCCTTGTGCAAGTTGAACATCGATCTGAGTTGTCTTGGGGATTGTATGCTGGAGGAGTTCCTTTACATGAAGTACCTCAGTATTGATGTCCATTGGCTGCAACTTGCCTTCTGCCTTGCGACTGAGTGTTAAGAGTTGACGAGTGTGTTCCGCCGCCCTTTTTGCGGAATGTTCGATCTGTTCGAGCCTCTTTCGTTGCGTACTATTGATCGTTTTATCCATTAACAGGAGTTGCGCGTAGCCGTGTATACCCTGCAACAGGTTGTTAAAGTCGTGAGCTACACCGCCTGCAAGCGTACCAATGGCTTCCATTTTTTGGGCCTGTCGAAGCTGGCTTTCAAGCTCCTTTCGCCCTCTAAGGTCCCTAACGGACATGATCTCGGCAGGTCGTCCTTCGTACACAAAAGGGGCGTAGCTGATCTCTATATCTATTTTTTCACCGCTCTTGCTGATCATTACTGCCTCATATGTACCAGGCATATCGCTATTGCGTGGGGTGTCGGGGTGAGCCTTATCTGTTGCATCAGATTTGGTAGATATTAAATCGCTTAAGGGAATCGTGCTCAATTCACCGAAAGTGTATTCACTTAAAGATTCATAGCTTGGATTTGCGTATTGATGTATGTCGTCCCGAATAATGGTGATCCCGTCGTTGGAGTATTCAGCCAGGGCTCGATATTTTTCTTCGGAATACTGTAACTTTTGGTAACTTAAGGTGCTGTTTA
>JBDRFJ010000131.1:0-11391 GCA_043818915.1 Pseudomonadota bacterium
CACATTATGCCGTGATCAGGACAGATCATATCAATGGGGAATCCCAGCTTTTTTACCCGGTCTACCAGCTTGAGAATTAGGGGAGAATAGAGCAGGAGGATATTGGCGAAATATTTCATGGCATGGGGCATTATGGCATCACCGACCTGATCATCAAATCGTTCCGGTCCGGCATAATGCTGCCCGAACGCGTCGCTGGAAAAAAGTACTTTGTCTTCCTTGACGTAAGTAAACATACTGTCGGGCCAGTGGAGCATCCTTGTTTCCAGGAAAGAAAGTTGCCTTTTGCCCAGACTTAGCTCGCCGCCATCTTCAACAGGCTGGTAATTCCATTTCTGCCTGAAATGGCGGGCGAGATTCTTCAGACCCATCTTGGAGCAATAGAGCGGCTTGTCCTCCCCGATCTTGTGCATTACCCGTGGCAGGCCGCCTGAATGGTCCATCTCTGTGTGGTTGCTTATGACATAATCAATCTTTTTCGGATCGATTATCCGGCCAATCATGCCGATCAGTTCATCGACAAACTCCTTTTTTACGGTATCGATCAGAGTAATCTTTTCATCCATGATCAGATAAGCGTTATAAGTTGTCCCCGAATCCGTGGAATAACCGTGGAAATCCCTAATGTTCCAGTCTACCGCCCCGACCCAGTAGATATCCTTTTTTATTTCAATTGGCAGCATTGATGTATCCTCCGTTTGAAAATTCGAAATCTGGATTTGTCGCCCCTTCGTAAGTTGATTTCAGATGAATCATCGTTGATTGATCAGATAATCATACGCCGCCAGCGCTGCCTTCGCCCCTTCACCGGCAGCAACAATTACCTGTTTAAATGGCACATCCGTGACATCACCACAAGCAAAGACCCCTGCAAGACCGGTTCGACATCTATTATCAATCACAATCTCTCCCTGACGATTGGTTTCCAATGTATCAAGGACTAGATTAGAATTGGGAAGCAGACCGATCTCTATGATGATACCTTCTACATTTAGGCTTTTGACCTCTCCGGTCTCCAATGATTTAATCTCTATGCCTTCCACCACTGAGCTTCCTATGACCCTGGTAGTGTCATATTCGGTTAAGATTTCTACGTTGGGATAACTTCTTACTTTATCCTGAAGAATGGGATCTCCGGTCAGAGGAGTAAGAGAGATCATGTAAACCTTGCCGGCAATCTTAACAAGGTCAATAACCGCTTCGAGTGCGGAATTGCCTCCTCCGACTACCGCGACATCAGCCCCGGCAAAGAGCGGGGCATCGCAAGTAGAGCAGTAGGTGACACCTTTACCGATCAGGTCCTTTTCTCCGGGGACATTGAGTAGCCGTGGCCGTTTCCCGGTAGCAATGATAACGGTCTTGCCAAAATATGTTTTCCCTTCACCCGTGATGACACCCTTTATTTTACCGCTCATTTCAAGGGCGCTCGCTTCTGTGCCTATTATTTTTTCGACTCCATACTTTTCAACATGCTCATCAAATTTTTTGATCAGATCGGCCGTGTCTATCTGGCTGAAACCGAGGTAGTTTTCAATATCATAGGTCCAGACCACCTGCCCTCCGATATCCTTACTGATAATAAGGGTTTTTAGAAGCTTTCTGGCGGTGTAGATGGAAGCACACAAACCGGCCGGTCCTGCTCCAAGGATAATAACGTCATAGAGTGGGGATGCGGCCCCTTTTCCCTCAAGTCCAAGTCGTTCATTCAACTCGCCGGTGGCTTCCAGATTCACCAGGTCGCTGTAGCCGCCCACGGGTTCACCATTAACCAGTACTTGGGGAAGAGAACCGCTTCCGGTCTTTTCTTTCATCTCGCTCCAGTCTTTTGACCCGTGCCGGATTTCAATCTCTGAAAAACTTATCCCTTTTTCTTTTAAAAATGACTTCGCCTTGGAACAAAAAGGACATCCTTGCGTGGAATAGACTACTACATTATTCATAATAACTTACTCTTAATCTTATTCCGGAATCTCTGAGCTTTGTCTCAGACAGGTTAGAGCCTGTTCCAGGCGATTGCTGTCGAATCCAACCAGTACTTCTTTGCAGACATGTATCACCGGTACGCTCCGTGCACCACCGGTTATTCGCTGCATTTCCTTCAGCGCTTCCCGATCTTTGGTAACATCATACGCGATAAAATCAACCCCCTTTTGCTCAAGGAACTCCTTGGCCATTTTGCAGTAGGGTCACGTAGGTGTGGTGTAGATCTTTACTTTTTCGCTCATGGCAGGTCCTCCTTATTTTTCTTTTTCAAACTGATCTTGTGTTGCCCCGCACACCGGACATACCCAATCATCCGGCAGGTTCTCAAATGCCGTCCCAGGGTCTACCCCATTGTCCGGATCACCCTCTGCCGGGTCGTACACATAACCGCAAACGGTACAAACATACTTGTCCATTATCTCCCCCTTTCACAGCTTTTTGACGACTTTCTGTAATTTTTCCGAAACCTCCTCGGCAATCTTTCTTAATTTTTCACTCGGAAGTATCCCAAGCGCAACAACAGGATTGAAAACTGAAACACATGACTTTTTGTCGTCGGTGTTATAGACAATCACGTTGCGAGACCTTTGCAAAACTGCCATTTTCCCGTGATGCGGCGTCAGGCTTCAAATTTTAATCCTCGAAATACCGAATGTATTCCTCCGGTAAAAATTTTCGCCTTCCTTGCCTGACAAAAAAATGTCACTTTTTTCAAAGGCCTCGTTACAAGGCAACAAAAGTCCCACGTCAAGATCAGCTTCCAAGGAGCGGAACGCGTAGGGTGGATTGCAAGTCCCTAATATCATATACTTTCTGAAATCCTTGTCCAGTTTTTTCTTAAGCGTTGCCCTCACATCAATTTGTGTCAGAATCCCGAACCCTTCTTCCTTCAGCGCGTCTGTCACCCTTGAGATTGCATTTTCATAAGGTGTGTCCAACACAGTGCTAAAGGCGTATTCTTTCATGACAACCTCCTCCTAAGTAAGCATCTTTACCCAATCCGGAACTTTCGCAAGCGCAACGAATTACTGACCACGGAAACCGAGCTCATGGCCATCGCGGCTGCCGCAAATACAGGATTCAGGAGAATCCCGAAGAATGGATATAGGATCCCGGCCGCGATCGGTATCCCCAGGCTGTTGTAAAAAAATGCCCAGAAAAGATTTTGCTTAATCACTCTCATGGTTTGAAATGAAAGCTTAATGGCATTGGGAACCGCGCGTAAGTCATCGGTCATCAAAGTAATATCGCTTGCCTCCATGGCCACATCGGTCCCCGCCCCGATCGCGATCCCGATATCGGCGGCGGTTAATGCCGGGGCATCATTTATTCCATCGCCAACCATGGCCACTATGTGACCTTTATCCTGGAGCCTACGTATCTCGTCTGCCTTATCTCCGGGGAGGACTTCGGCAAGGACCCGCTCAATCTTCACGGCCGCACCCACTGCCCGGGCCGTGCTTTCATTGTCGCCGGTAATCATAGCTACATCCAGCCCCATTGCTTTCAGCGCAGACACCGCTTCGCGGGCAGATGCCTTGGCAACGTCCGAAATGCCGATAATACCCACAACCTTGTTCTCACGCGCGACAAAAACACATGTTTTCCCTTCACTTGCAAGCACTTTTGCGTGCTCATCGAAACCGTTTAACGCAACGTTGTACTGCCTCATAAGCCGTTGGTTGCCGACAAGAACAGTGCTCTCATTGATGATTCCTCTTGCACCTAAGCCGGAAAGCGCTTCAAAATCATTGACAGGAACGATTTCAACCTTCCCCTCTCGACCCTTTCTCACAATAGCTTCAGCTAAAGGATGTTCGGATACGGCCTCAATAGACGCGGTAAGCGCAAGGACCTCTTGTTCAGTAACGCCCTGTGCCGAAATGATATCGGTAACCTCAGGTTCCCCTCTGGTCAATGTCCCGGTCTTGTCAAAAACGACCGTGGTCAGTTTGTGCGCCTTTTCCAGACTCTCACCCCCTTTGATCAAAATTCCGTTTTCAGCCCCCAGACCGCTTCCCACCATAACCGCGGTTGGTGTCGCAAGTCCCATGGCGCACGGGCAGGCAATGATAAGAACCGACACGAAGTTTAGGAGGGCTCGACTGAATATCGGCTCAGATACAATGAAATACCATATTATGAATGTGAGCACCGCTATACCGAATACTATTGGCACAAATATGGAGGCCACCTTATCCGCCACTCGCTGGATAGGCGCCTTGGATCCTTGGGCCTCTTCCACTAACTTTATGATCTGCGCTAGCGCTGTCTCTGCTCCTACCTTGGTGGCTTCAAAGGTAAAACTCCCACTTTTATTCAGCGTGGCGGCAAAGACTTCATCTCCCTTCTCCTTGGCCACAGGGATACTCTCTCCGGTAAGCATTGATTCGTCTACTGAAGACTTGCCTGAGACAATCACGCCGTCCGTGGGAATCTTTTCACCGGGCCGGACCACGATCAAATCCCCCTTTGCTACGTCCTCAATCGGGATATCAATCTCGTTGCCATCTCTTATCACACGCGCGGTCTTTGGCTTGAGACCCATAAGTCTCTTGATAGCCATCGAGGTCTTTCCCTTTGTCTTGGCTTCCAAGAAGCGCCCCATAAGAATAAGGGTAATGATCATGGCAGCGCCGTCAAAATAGACATGTGGAGCAATGCCCGCGCTCGTAAAAAATTGAGGCCGAAATGTGGCCAGTGTAGAATAGAGGTAAGCTGACAGAGCGCCCACTGCAACCAGGGTGTTCATGTCAGTGGTCTTTTGCTTTGCCGCCTTTAAAGCGCCCCGGTAAAACCTGCTCCCTACCCAGAATACAACAGGAGTAGTCAGTATAAATAGGGCCACCAGCATAATCTGTCTGGGGATAGGTCTGAGAAAGGGAAACCAATGCTGCATTGATCCCATAAAGATGAATATGCTGAGAACCACGCCAACACTGAACTTGAGTTTGATCTCTTTGATTTCTCTTTGACGGGCCGCCTCCACAGGGTCCTCAAGTGTTTCGCCGGCCACGCCCAAAAATTCATACCCTGTGTCGGCAATTACCCTCTTTATCGCTTCCATGCCGTCCCAATCCGGGGCATGCGTTATTGTTGCTCGTGCTGTAGCAAGATTGACCGAAGCATCCTCCACGCCTCCTGCTGACTTCAAGGCCGCTTCCACACGGCGGACACATGCCGCACATGTCATACCCCCGACATTTACTGTGACTTTATCAGGCAAGTTCATATCCAGCCTTCTTTATTTTTTCCCTAATCGTGTCCATATCGACCGGTCCGGCTTCATCAAATGTAGCCTCTCCTTTTTTGAGATCGACCCTGACATTTTTGATCGCGCCGATCTCTTCTAACGCCTTGGTCACCGCCATGACACAATGATTGCAGGTCATCCCTTTTATCTTGATGGTCGTCATACTATTCTCCCTTCATTTATTGTAACAAATCCACAAAAGTCGCCTTGGCGCTGACGCATTGTTTTGAAAGAGCAAGTTATTAATTGAAAATCAAATTTTTGTTAATGAAGCTGGGGTTGGAAAAATAATAGCTATTGGATAGAATGTTCGAATTGCAACGAAATATTTAGAGTCAGTTTCAAAATGTTCAATTTTGTCCAAGGTCAAGGAAGGCGGAAATTATAACCCGCAGGAATACTTGACGTATTTCGAGGCTTAGAATTTTCGCCTGACACCGAGATTGGGTAAAAGGGGACGTTTTGAAATTGGCTCTTTATTAAAATTTTACCACAGAATAGCCGGACAAAGCAATGACCAATTTGTCTAATCCATTGGTTCCGGCTTGACCATGACCCTGCCAGCCATGGAATTCATCCGTCGCTTTCCGCAACATGTTCCTCCAAAGAGATTTCACAAGGTGCGGTATTCATGGTAGTAGTCGAAGTTCTACCGCGACTCTGGAAGAAACGTTTAGCGAGATCGCCGCCATGATCAACTTTTGTTGTTCCGGACTCACCGCTATCAACCACACTTTTCATGACTGATATATGCCGAATATCCGGTCATTTATCCCTTGACCTGCTCGTCGCCTCCCCCTATACTTAATAAATAACCAGCTAAACACAAACAAAACTCCAAGGGAGAAAATCGCTCAGGCGGTTCAGTCCAACTGGAGTTTTGACGGCGGCTTCGCGCCGCAAAAACTCTTATTTCGTTAAGCCCCCAAGAAATTTATGGCGGATACATCCGAAACCGAGAGTCTCGTTGCCTTTATCAAACCCTATCGAATGGATTATTTGTATCGCTATCGCTCAATGAGATCACGAGGACTTGAGGATGTATTCAAAAAGAGGCAAATCTACCTCCCGGACCCAACTCTTTTCAATGATCCATTTGAATGTAGGCCAAGACTCACCTATCATAAAAGTACCCTTAAGAGGGAGAAGTATCTGAAGGAGATTACCAAAGAACGGTTTCCTGATGCTGACAAGGGAACCATAAAGAAACTCATGAGAAAGAAAGCAAAGAGGCAATTGCTAACTGATGAGGAACATCTGAAAAGAGCATACGAAGCGTTTGTAAGGACAATCGGCGTTCTATGCCTTTCTGAAAAAAACGACGATATTTTGATGTGGTCGCATTATTCCGACGCTCATCGTGGCATATGTCTTCAGTTCGATTTATCTAAAAAAGGAACATTGTTTTGGGAAGCATTGAAAGTCATTTATCAAGAAGAATATCCTGTTGTAAATGTCATGGATATGGGCAATCCTGAGGAGTTTCGTAAAGCTCTGCTGACAAAGTCGAATCACTGGCAATACGAACAAGAGTGGAGGATATTGAAAACCGAACAAGAGGGAGGTTCCAATACCTATTCCTTTTCGGCAGAATTGCTAACCGGGGTGGTCCTGGGTGCCCTGATCTCCGATGACGATAGGAAAAAAGTGCTGGACTGGATCTCCGTTTATCCGTCGAAGGTAAACTTATATCAGGCTAGAATCAGCAGGATGAAATACGAGCTCGATATAGAGCCGATGCGCTTGGCTTAACAACCGTATGCAGTAGGATTGCGAGAAGCGTCGTCGCTTCGCGCCACCACTTCTCGCAACCTCTGATACGGAGCGTTGGACCATAGGAGATGACACATGCCAACACATTACGTATCACGAACATACATAGATCTCTGGACCGCAGTGGAGCTCCACGCCCAAAGAGAATCAGACACCCCAGATAAGGACCAGAGACTGGCTGCCCGTCTATCAGCCCTTGTATTAACATTTTTCACTCTTGAAGCATACCTGAATCATCTTGGCATGATGGTCAGACCAGATCTATGGGAAGGAAATAATGAACGGAAGTATTTCAGCGGTCGGAAGGAAATCGATGGGCAGAGATTTTACGGCCCCATAGGCAAGCTTCAATTTTTATACGCACAATGCGGTCTTATTTACGACAAGGCTTCAGATGAAATGCAGACTATACAAAAGCTGAAGGAGTTCCGCGACCTTCTCGCACATGGCAGGACCGAGGAGGATTCCCTTCCGATTTCGTCTTCGCCAGGTCAAAGGCCAGAACGTATCGTGCCACAGATTTGGCAATATATTCAAAGTAACCTCAGGGAAGACGCATACACGCATGTTAGAAAGGTCGTCGAGCAGCTTCATGCTGCCGCTATCACAACCTTTCCGAGTGTAAACATAGAATCTGCTGCCTTCGTAAGCTCGTTTTTTCAGATAACAGACGTGATATAGGGCAGGCCCAACATCGGTGTTCAGCGGAGCGCAAGAGCCGTGCGCCCGCTGACACCGGGCGTTCGGAGCTCAAGGTGAAATAAGCTCAATGACTACCGATTCAACCTCTACAAACTCACATGAACCCAATATCGTAGCTGGTGTTGACCGTGCGCACGGCCGATCAAGTATGCAGAAGGGGGCCTTTTTTCTAATCCACAGCATTTCTTTTGCCATTTATGTCTACGTAGTATTCGGTCGAGATATCGTCCTGCTTGGATGATGATACTGCTGAACATTTCATCAAAAACCCATCTAACCTTAAAACCGGTTAACCCCTTTTTATCAAAGACGATTGTCCGGGGGTTTTCAATATCATTGACCAGAAAGCGAAAGGTTGGTATAAATTTTTTTTTGCAACACTTTTGTTGACTGCGTAAAAAATCTTCAAACAGGGAAAAAGGCTGATGGAAGCTGTTACTATACATCTTAAAAGCGCGATCGATCGTACGTACGATATTCTGATTGAACCAGGCCTGATCAGCAAGGTCGCAAAAGATCTCAAAAAACAAGAGATAGGACACCGGTATCTTGTAGTGACCGACACCAACGTAGCTGATTTGATAGGGGGAATTTTTATTGAATCGTTACGGGCAGAGGGGCTTCAGTGCGACTTTTTTGCCATACCAGCGGGAGAGGAATCGAAGCGCTGGGAGACTGTGTTGCGGATTGCGGACAGGATGACCACCCTGGGGCTGGACCGTGGATCGGCTGTTATTGCCCTGGGGGGAGGCGTTGTGGGTGATATAGCGGGTTTTTCCGCCGCGATATACATGCGCGGCATTCCCTACATTCAGGTCCCTACCACCCTCCTTGCGCAGATCGACAGCAGCGTCGGTGGCAAGACAGGTATTGATACCGAACACGGCAAAAATCTGCTGGGAGCCTTTCACCAGCCAACAAGGGTATACATTGATCCGGACCTTCTCAACACCCTTCCCGAGGCGGAGATTAAAAATGGTCTGGCGGAAATGATCAAATATGCCGTTATCAAGGATTCGGAATTGTTTGAGACCTTAAAAAACTCCCGCGACCAAGTCATGCAGCTTGAGGCGTCTTTGATAACAAGGCTTATTGCCCGATGCTGTGAGATCAAGGGAGAGGTTGTGGAGAAAGACGAAAAAGAGGGGGGGCTGAGGCGGATATTAAATTTCGGGCATACCATCGGACACGGTGTTGAGGCCGCCTCTGACTTTACGATCCCGCATGGAGCGGCGGTGTCTATAGGAATAGCGGCGGTGGCAAAGTTGTCCCGGGTCGAGGGGTTTATTTCCGAAGATGTTGAGCAGAAGATTGTAGACCTTTTAAGACTATACCGTCTACCCGTGGAAATCCCTTCTTCCATAAAATGGAAGAGTGTATTTCATCATATGAAATCGGACAAGAAGTTTGTAGGGGGCATTCCCTTTTTTGTTCTGGTGAAAAGGATCGGAGAGGTTTTTGTATACAACAAGCTAAGCCTGGAGAAGATTGAAGCTGTTTTGTCGAATAGAAGGTGATGTCAGAATATCGTAAGAAAAAGGAAGAAAGAACAAAAAAAGGATGCTGCTGCCATATTTGCGGTGACAAGTCGGGCTTTTGCTGGAGCTGTAAATGTGGTTTTCAGGTCTGCACAAAATGTATGGAAACGAATCTGGAGCTTTTTTCCTGTAACGGGATAACCTGGTTCTGTCCGGACTGTGATGAGTGGCATGTTTTCTGAATTTGAGTACTTAGCCACGAATTGACACGAATTGACTCGAATTTAGTTTTGGATTTAATGTGATTTTGCCTTATTTGTGTAAATTCGTGTTCATTTGTGGCTGAATAGTTACTTTTCTAAGTTATAAAAAGGAGTTGGAGTAAGGATATGAATATGGAATTAAAGAAAACATTATTAAAAAACATTTATACCTCTTATGACAAATTTTCCAAAGAGGTGAAAAATGTCTGCACAATCGGATGCGCTTCGTGTTGTACGCAGAATGTGTCCGTGACCACACTGGAGGCATATTATATTCTGGAATGGTTAAAAGAGAAGAATAAACTCGATCTGCTGAAAGCCCTGGGACAAATCTCCAAAGAAAACCTTTCCAAGCCCGCTATAACCACCAATGAGTTGGCATATAAGTGTCTGAATCAAGTCGAACCTCCGGATGAAGAAGCCCCTTCCCCATCAGACCCCTGTCCTTTTCTGGATGAAAAGGAGAAGAAGTGTCTGATTTATGAAGTAAGACCATTTGGCTGCAGGGCGTTATTTTCAGAAAAAAAATGTGATGAGACGGGACATGCCATTGTAGATCCCGTTCTTTTCACAATAAACAGCGCCCTTCTGCAGGTTGTTGAACACATAGATTCAAAAGGGTTGTTCGCAAATATGATAGATATGCTCGCGTTCCTTAAGGATAAGAAAAATTCCGATGAGTATAGCCATAATGAGACGCTGCCACCCTCTAATCGTTTTCTGCAAACCAGACCGATACCGGGTTTTATTATTCCTCCTGATCACGAACATAAGACTTTGTCCGTGTTAAACAAACTATACAACACAGGGGTTGGCAATACCACATTTAGAGATGTTATTATGGGAACGGAGGGGTAAACTGTTCACGGAGTGATGGAGTGATGGAGTGATGGAGTAATGGAGTATTGGAGTGGTGGAGTCTTGGAGTGTTGGAGTAATGGAGTGTTGGAGTAATGGAATATGAGGAAGAACAAGAACCGGGGATATCAGAAACTAAGAGTTTGGAATGATGCAATTGATTACTATGTACAGACGTTCGAAGCTTTTCGTAGATTTCCCTATGAATTAAAGCGAGTTGCTGCACAGGCTATAGCTTCAAGCGATTCGGTGCATCGAAATATTTCTGAAGGCTATTGCAGGCGCTCAATCCGTGAATACCTCAATTTTCTAAACATAGCCCTTGGTTCACTTGGCGAATCAGTTTCAGGACTTCATGCCTATGAAAAGTCAAAACAGATAAGTGAAGATCAATTTCAAAAGCTTGACACATTGGCCTACAAACTCGAAAACGGATTACTAAAATTAGTCGAAAGCTTGGAACAAAAAAGAGAGCGCGGAGAATGGACCGACCACCTTATTGTAAAGGAAAGCAACTTAAGATATGGAAACGAATAATCCAATACTCCATCACTCCAATACTCCATCACTCCAGCGCTCCCCATTTGACCTACTAATTCATAACGGCACTGTAATCACGATGAATCCTGATCTCGACGTACTTGACAAGGGGTTCATCGGGGTTAGCAGCGGTGTTATCAAAGAGGTTGCGCCTCAAAGAGATGACGCCTCCCTGCCGAAGGCAAGGGAGAGCATCGATGCCAGGGGCGGTATTATAATGCCGGGTCTTGTAAATACTCATACCCATGCCCCTATGAGCCTATTTCGTGGTTTGGCGGATGATCTACCCCTTATGCAATGGCTCAACGAATATATCTTTCCCGCGGAGTCCCGCTTCATTAATCCTGAGTCAGTGTTTGCCGCGTCGCTTCTGTCGTGCGCAGAGATGATTTTGTCCGGCACGACCTGCCTTTGCGACGGGTATTTTTTTGAGGATAAGGTGGCGGAGGCGGTTCGCCAAATCGGAATGCGGGGGGTGCTTGGGCAAGGGGTCATAGATTTTCCCGCGCCGGGTGTGCCTGACCCGAAGAAGAATATCGAT
>JBDRFJ010000132.1:0-49279 GCA_043818915.1 Pseudomonadota bacterium
CTTGATAGTCTGAAAAAAATCACCTGCGATCCTTATTATAACCGCCACGTTGAATGGCTGGGAACCATGTGGGGTCACGCAGTGGTGGCATCCACTCCTGTGCCGGATATTATACTACATATCAAGGCCTGGCAGCACCAGTTTGCTTCTATTTTCGGCCTTGAAGCGCTAAGTAGAGTAAAAGGCTTCTCTCCCCCTGAGATGAATCTTCCGAACCATCCTGATGTCTGTTACGAGTATGTCAAGGCATTAAAAGAGTGCGGGTATAAATGGATTTTAGTACAGGAGCATTCAGTGGAGAACTTAAACGGAGAAGGGCTTTCCAGGCAGCATCTCCCCCATAAATTAATTGCCCGCAATTCACAGGGAGAAGAGATTTCTATAACTGCTCTAATCAAGACCCAGGGATCGGACACTAAGCTGGTGGCCCAGATGCAGCCATATTATGAGGCGTTATCTCTTCAACCGATGACACTACAAGAAAAGCGTATACCCCCATATGTGCTTCAGATAGGTGACGGTGAAAATGGGGGGGTAATGATGAATGAGTTTCCCGACGGTTATAAAAACGCCTTTTACCAGATTGGCAAAGAAGGAACCGTTGCCCTAAACGGAACCGAATTTTTGGAACTGATTGAAAGCGCTGGATTTTCTGAAGAGGATTATATCCCTATCTATCCATGGGGACAGCATCGGATCTGGGATAAGGTTACAACTTTTTCCGAGGGTGTGGTAGAAAAGGCAATAAAAGAAGCGGAAACAGAGGATGATCGGTTCCACATGGAGGGGGGTTCATGGACCAACAATCTGAGTTGGGTTCGAGGATATGAGAATGTATTGGATCCCATAAATAAGCTGAGCGCCCTCTTTCATGAGAAATTAGATAACCGTGATGTGGATAAGAATAGTTACAACTATCGAAACGCGCTTTTGTATCTCCTTTTGTCTCAAACAAGCTGTTTCAGATATTGGGGGCAGGGAATATGGACGGATTATGCCCGTGAAATTTGCAGGCGCGGGATGGATGTATTGGAGCATCATTTTTAGTATAAGTTAAAATTGGGGAATTGAAAGTAAATTGGGGGATTTAGGGATTTAGGAATTCCGAATTGAAGGAAGTTGTCATTTTCAATTCCCCAATTCCTTAATTCGGAATTCCTCAATTACTTAATTGGAGCGGAGCGACAGAAAACCATGTATATCATAATGATCACGCCAGAGTGTGCGCCGGTTGCAAAGGTTGGAGGCCTGGGAGATGTCGTTCAGGGGCTTTCCCGTGAACTTCAGTCGCGGGGGAATGATGTGGAGATTATCCTCCCCAAGTATGATTGCATGCGGTATGATCGGATTTGGGGATTACAGAAGACATATGCTGATCTCTGGGTTCCCTACCATGACCAATGGTTTAACTGCGACGTCTATTTTGGGTTTGTGGATGGTCTGAAATGCTTTTTTATCGATGATCATTCTCATAAGCGCTTTTTCAACCGGGGTCTATTCTATGGCAATCATGATGATACGGAACGGTTTGCGTTTTTTTGTAGGGCGGCCCTGGAGTTCATGCTGAAGTCCAACAAACATCCGGAGATTATCCACTGCCATGATTGGCAGACAGGGCTGGTACCGGTACTCCTCTTTGAGATGTACAAGCATTTTGGGATGACTCACCCCAGGGTCTGCTATACTCTGCACAATTTAAAACACCAGGGTGTAACGGGTGAACAAATTCTTCGGCAGGTCGGCCTTAATCCCGGACACTATATGAACCAGGACAGACTTCAAGATAACTTCAATCCCAGCGCCATCAACCTCATGAAAGGCGGTATCGTCTATTCCAATTTTGTCACGACCGTTTCTCCCAAGTATGCGGACGAAATAAAGTATTCGGACCTTGGCTGTGGACTCCAGCATACCCTTTATGTGCATGGGTCGAAATTTGGGGGAATCTTGAACGGTGTGGATTATAATGTTTGGAATCCTGAAATCGATCCACATATCGCATGCCGGTATTCGATCGATACCATAGATGATAAGTATAAAAATAAAGAGGCGCTTCGTCACAGGTTTTTTCTCCGAGACGGCTTGAAACCGATTGTTTCTGTTATAACTCGCTTAGATCATCAAAAAGGGGTTGAATTAATACGACATACCATCTTTTACTCCTTGGCAAACGGATGCCAGGTTGTCTTGTTGGGCTCGAGTCCTGATCTAGATATAAATAATGAATTTTGGGGGCTAAAACATCTTTTGAATGATAATCCGGATTGCCACCTTGAAATCGGATACAACGAAGAGTTGGCCCATATGATTTACGCAGGCGCAGACATGATTGTTATCCCGAGCGCTTTTGAGCCGTGCGGTCTTACGCAGATGATCGCCATGAAGTATGGAACAGTTCCCATCGTCCGTAACACCGGCGGATTGGCAAGTACTGTTTGTGACGCAGATTATACCTGGAAACCATATCAAGAGCGCAACGGTTATGTGTTTAATGACTTTAATAACGAGGCATTAGAATCTGCCTTGCATAGAGCCGTCGGTATGTGGTATAGTCATCCGCAATATTTTCGGGAATTGATGACAAATGGTATGCGATGCGACTATTCTTGGAATTATCCCGGAGCGCATTATTTAAATATCTACAATTATATCAAAGAATAAGACCTTTGAAAAATGCGACATTTTTTTGTCAGGCAAGGAAGGCAAGAATTGTAACCGGAAGAATACATAAGGTATTTTGAGGATTACAATTTGAAGCCTGACGTCGCATCACGGAAAAATGGCAGTTTTGCAAAGGTCTTAGAGTAAGAGTGAGAAAAGGAGGGCGGTATGGCCGACGGGTTGGACGTTATTATCGTAGATGACGATCCAGCGGTATGCGAGGTGGTTGCAGAGATTGTCAACAGGTTCTATACGTGGGGTGATGTTTTTGCGTTTACAGATGCCGATGAGGCGACAATATATTGTCGCAATCGTGACTCCGAAGTTGCTATTTTCGTATTAGATGTGTTTCTGGGCGGAAAAAGCGGCTTCTTTTTTCTTGATACCATTGCGGACAAATATCCCATGGCTCATGAAGACACGATCATCATTACCGGAAATGCCAGTGACGATGTGGTAAACATGTGTGTGGCTTCGGATATTACCTCTTTATTAGAGAAACCTATCAAACCTTACGCATTGCAGCTTGCTATTAGATCGATCGTGACAAAATACCTAAAATTTGCCAAAAGAGTACTCCGGGATTCGACTTTTGCCGAAAGCATAGCACGGTTTTGATGTCGCATTTTTCAAAGGTCTCATTTTTTCGATGACCGTCTGGTTTTCTTTTTCTTAGATTGAGTACTAACGCCTTTTTTCTTGGTGCTTGCTTTGGGTCTCTTTTTTGTTGTGCTTGCTTTAGAGCTTTCTCTTTTTGCGATTTCTTGTGCCACTTCTTTTGGCGGGGACTGCTGATGTTTGCACCCTGATTTGGGACACTTCAGAGAGGTTTCTCCTCTTGCGTTTTTCTTTTCTACCAAAAAAGGATGACCGCATACCGGACACGGTATAGCGTGAGGCTGTGACCATGCGACGAATTCACATTCCGTGTCCGAGCATACAAAGAATTTTTTGCCGATTTTCGTACGTCTGATTCGTACCTTCCCATTGTTGCACACTGGACAATCCATATCCAAACCATCTTTTTCTCCGTACGGTTCGGTATGATTGCACTGGGGATAACCCGTGCATGCCCAAAACAGTCCAAACCTGCCCCGCCTTACCCGCATAGGCTTACCACATTCTGCGCAAGTCCTTTCCTCGGCCTCAATCTGAACCTTTGCATCCTTTGCATTTTTGGTAAAACGACATTTCGGAAATGCTGAACAACCATAAAATGGTCCGAACCGCCCGACTTTGAGATTCAATTCTGAGCCGCATTTGGGGCATATTTGAGGCTCTTGTGCATCGGCATCTTTTTCTTCAGGAGGCTCTTCCGATGGTTCTTCTTTCTCAGGAGGTAGTCCCTCTTTCTCAGGAGACGGTTCCATTATTTCTTCGCTGACGACTGTTTCTTCAGAAGTCTTTGCGGTTGGAGGAACCTGCTCGGTAGCATCTTTTTTAGCAATACTGGTTTCAACTGGCTGGTCAGGCGCCGCGGCATCAGCTGCTTCTTCAGCCCTCTTAGGTGCTTCTGTCGGCTTTTCAGTTTCTACTTTTAACTTTTCACTTATACATTCTTCCACTTCCTTGGATGCTTCGGGGGCCTTTGATTTCACTAAGACATTGCCGTGCATGTTAAGGGTTTGATTGAACTGTTCTACGGCCCGTATCAAGCCCTTGCGCCCGGAAATGGCCTCGTCCATCGTCTGAACCATGTAGGCAATCAGGTTTAATCCGCTCATCTTTGGAAAAGCGCGATCGAGTACGTTCACGACTTTCATGGAGTTTTCTAATGGCCTGAGATTCCCTTCTTCTGATATTTCCATGTAGCCTTTTTGTAACATATCTTTTAAAATGGCTATGACATCATCGTTCATGTCAAATCCCATTTCCGCCATATCAGAAAAGATGGTTTCCATCGTATAATATTCGGGGTCGATACCACTTGTTCGTTGAGGAATAATTTTTACTGCTTTAAGTTTTAAGCCTTCTATTAGATCCGCCAAAGGGGATTGGGCCAACAGCTTTCTTTCAAGCATTCCCTGATACATTTCCATGTATCCGTTTTCTTTGATTGCATTTGCTTCGGTCACCAATATACACCCGTCTTCTCCCTGAAAAGTTACTTCTATCTTTTCACCCTTTGCCGGCATCATCTGGCCGGCTAATGCTCGGTTGCGTATGAGTGCATAGAGATCTATCAACTCTTTTGGAAGAGTTGTTCCCAACTCTTGAGGGGTAAGATCAGGAAAGATCGGAACAATGGGTAACTGGTCGCTTAAGATAGAGTCCGGCGCCGTGCCCAATGCCGACTCTCCTTTTGTTTTAATAATAGATTGGCGCAGTGATGCAATGAGATTTTCCGGCAGATCGTTTTCCAGGGTAGAATAAAAAGATATGAGGCCTTGATGTTTACCGTTGATTGTTGCTCCGTAGAATAGCTGTTTGGCCACTTCCGATGTCTTCTCAGGGTCCATTCCTAAAATCAGATATGCTTCTTGGATAAGATCAAGAGTGTTAAACGGCTTGGGAGGATAAAAGGTCCAGGGGGCCCGGCTGATTGATTTGACTGAAAAAGTGTTTCGCTCCAACATTGAAAGTACGGTCTTAACATCTTCCTTGTTTTTTATGAGACCGTCTTTAGTGATTCCATCGGCTGCCTTCAATTTAGCTGTAACATTCCCATTTATCGCTGCAAGCTGGGCTTCGATTTGCCATTTATTTTTTGGAGAAAAATTGTTTATTTCGTTTTCCCGTTCGTTCAGGAAAAAAATGATAGTAATTGTGGTAATATCAATGAGAAGCCCCTGGATTCCAATTTTTGTTCCGATGAGCCGTTCAAGATGCTTGGAAAAGAAATGGTCGAATATGGTTTTGACCTGAAAGGCCAAGGCCTCATTGTCCTGGATATCTGCCGGTGATTCCAAATTCTTTTGAATATTATCTCTTGTCAGCTCGTTAAGACGAAGGCGTTTTAGTTTATTATTTCCTTCAGTTTTTGTATGGATAAATTCGCTGATCATCCACGACCAGTATTCTCCTCGCTGATTAGCATCAAAAGCAAAATATATATCGTTATGCACATTAGAAAGGAGTTTATCGATAAATTCCCGGGAAGACGGAAGGGGTGTGAAAGAAAACATTGCTTTTGTTGTATCCTTACCATTTGGCTGTGGTGAAATTTTAATAGGGGGTGAATCTACAATAAGCGTTATTAATTCTTTATCCCACTGATCGCGAATGCTTGCTTCTTTGGATGCGGATTCAACAACAAAGACTGGCTTTGACACGGTAGATCCTCCTCTATATTGAAACCGTTTACGAAGTCATCAAGAATACTTACCCTAAATTGAGCGATTTTTGACTCGATCTGCACCAATCTCTTGCGCACCAAAGGTTTGCGAAAATTCTCGACATATCCACGGGTATGCCTGCGGTTTTCGCAAACCTTATTACATCAAGATATTGGCACACCTCTTCCTCAAAAATCGCTCAACTTAGGTTTACATTTTTATCGGTTTAAGATTTAAAAAAGTTTAAAAGGTTCAGAAAAAGATGACCTGAATGGGATTTTATAAAACTTTTTTTGATAAAGGGGTAGGAGTAGGAGAAAAGCAAGAGGTTAGATGGTCACACCATTTTGCAAGGGTTTCTTCATTGCAGCTCCATATCACTAATACGTAGCACTGAGACATACTGTTGTAAATCTTTGAGCTGTTCATCTTTAACCTGGGTAAAAAGCACCCCGACACCCGGCAAACGGTCTTCTTCACCCCAATGCTGAGCCCATCGGATTTCACATTGGATCGGCGAAGTGTCTTTTAGCTCTTTTATCCGTATCCAAAGCCTCTCGTTGCTGTTGAACGGATTTAGTGTATTAATAAAGCATCCCCGAAATGAAACATCGATTATGTTGGCACGAATTCCTTTTTCTTCGTCAAATTCATTATCTTGAAATATTAAGACATTTAAAACCTTGTTTGTTCGCTGGTCGATCCTAATTCTGGATGGCTTAACCTCCTTGCATTTTTCAATCAAGAACCGCAACGCATCGTCACCCGGAACATCTTCTCCCGGCAAAAGACCGACGATATAATTAGTTGATGGATTGATACGAAGTCGAATTACTGGTAATCTCATACTAAGCTTATCGATAAGCTGCTTTTTGGAGTCAGAAGTTTTTATCATCGTTTTGAGATCGACGAGTATCCCTGAATACATTTTCCTGCGGCACTTCTGGAAAACCTCGTTTGGCCCTTGAACGCAGTCTATTGCGGCATTAAATCTTTGAAGTTCTTTTAAATAGCGCTCTTTTCTTTCTCCTGGCTCGGCAATCAGTATCAAATTAAAAGGAGGCATAAGGTCGTTCCTTTGTAAGAAAATGTTTGTGTAACTCTTGCTTATTGCCTTAAGAACTGCTTTATATTTTTATAATTTAAAATTAATCAGGTGTCAACTTTCTTATACCTAAGTTGAGCGATTTCGTAAAAAGTCTTCAATTTTGATAAAAAATCTAAACAGAGTATTTGATATGAAACAGTATGTCTGTATTCATGGACACTTTTATCAGCCTCCTCGGGAAAATCCCTGGACCGGAAGGATAGACCTCCAGTCATCGGCATTTCCATATCATGATTGGAATGATCGGATCTTGCACGAATGCTATCGCCCCAACATGAATGCCGAACTTTTAGATGAAAGAAGAGGTGTAGTAAAATATTTTAACAACTACGAGTGGATAGGCTTTAATTTCGGTCCGACTCTACTATGGTGGTTATCAGTGCATGCTCCGGAAGTTTATGATTGCATTATTGAATCGGACAAAAAGAGCGTAAAACGGCTTGGCGGACATGGCAATGCCATTGCTCAGGTATACAATCATATTATTATGCCGCTTGCATCGGCCCGGGATAAGGAGACCCAGGTGACGTGGGGTATAATGGATTTTAAGAAACATTATGGTCGAAAACCTGAAGGCATGTGGCTCGCAGAGACAGCAGTTGACACAGAAACACTGTGCGTGATGGCCGACTATGGCATTTCTTTTACGATACTTTCGCCCAAGCAGGCAAACTCTGTTAGGCCGCTTGGTCAAAGTGACTGGAGAGATGTCTCAGATGGTCGTATCGATCCTTCCAAACCATATATTTGCAACCTCCCAAATAATAAAAAGATGGCATTGTTTTTCTACGATATGTCTATTTCAGGGGCAGTGGCCTTTGAGAAGATCCTTCATGATGGCGAGCGGTTTTTAAAGCGTATAAAAGAAAGATTTAACAAAAGACGTCCATGGAACCAGATTGTAACATTAGCCACAGATGGCGAGACATACGGACATCATTACAGATATGGTGAGAAGGCGCTTGCGTATGTACTTAACAAGATCAGGGGCAGCAGAAGGTGGGAGTTGATTAATCATGGCGCCTACTTAGAGGTGTGTCCTCCTGACACTGAAGTTTCGATAATTGAAAACAGTTCATGGAGCTGCGCTCACGGTGTGGGTCGTTGGAGCGAAGATTGCGGATGTTCCAGCGGGGGAAAGCCAAGATGGAATCAGAGATGGCGCGCACCTTTACGTGAAGCGCTGAATTGGCTTAAAGATAGTTTGGATGATATATTTGAGAGGGCTACCGACAAGCTCTTAAGAGATCCCTGGGATGCACGCAATCATTATCGCGATATTTTTGTTGAGCCACTATTGCCGGAACGGTTACATAATTTTTTTGATCGGCATGCAAGAAAGCCGCTCACAGCGAATGAACTGATGGTTGCCTTACAGGCCTTTGAGATGCAGCGGTTTGGCCTCTACATGTTTACCAGTTGCGGATGGTTTTTTTCTGATATATCCGGCATCGAAACTGTACAGAACTTACTGTGTGCGGCACGTGCTATTCAATTGGCCGGAGCTGTTGCACCGCAACGGATATTGGAGCCTTTTTTTATTGAGAAACTTTCAAAAGCTCAAAGCAATCGGAGAAAATTCAAAAATGGCGGTGAGATCTATGTATCGTCTATTTCCAAAACAAATTTGTAACTACTCCGGTTGTTAGGTTCAAGGTTCAGGGTTGCTCGCCTTGCGCTCTTCACATTTACAAGACAGCATAGAGGTTTCTTCTAAGCTCCGTTGCAAGACCGCTTGGCATTTCGCAAGAACCGGATGAATTCCGCATTGGTATAGCCCCTCTTTCATCAGTTTAACCTTGAACCGTGAACCCCTGAACGTTGAACCTGAGCAGTTACACAAATTTTTAAGGTTGCAATTTTTTTAAAAATCCTTATGTTAACCTAGGTTGAGCTAACATTATCATTTTTTATAAACGCGAAAGGAGATTTTTGAGATGGCTGAACAAACCACTAACCCATCATGTGCCGCCGAAGGGCAGAAATGCAGTTCAGGTGGTAGCTCTGAGATAGTGCATAGAATGCAAGACAAGATGATCGAAAGTTCTTTAGAACGGATCAAACATAAGCTCATGATTATGAGTGGCAAGGGAGGAGTGGGAAAGAGCAGTGTTGCTGCCAACCTTTCGGTTGCCTTTGCCAAGAAAGGGAAGAAAGTCGGCCTGATGGATGTCGATCTTCACGGCCCAAGCATACCTAGAATATTGGGTCTTTCCGGCATGATAGATACAAAAGGAAAGGTGATCATACCAAAGCCCTATTCAGAAAACTTGGGCGTTGTTTCCATAGCTTCATTGATGCCGGAGGGCGATGATTCGGCCACGATATGGCGCGGCCCGCTTAAGATCGGTGTAATCCGGCAGTTTATTTCGGATGTGAGGTGGGATGACCGCGATTTTCTGCTTATAGATTCACCTCCGGGAACAGGCGACGAGCCACTTACCGTGGCCCAAACAATTCCCGACGCGTATGCTGTTATAGTGACAACGCCTCAGGAAGTGGCATTGGCTGACGTCCGGAGATCGATCAATTTTTGCAAGCAGGTCAATATGAAGGTGTTGGGTTTGATTGAGAACATGGGGCCGTTCCCATGCCCGCATTGCGGAAAAGAGATAGCTTTGTTTAAAAAGGGAGGAGGCAAGGCAACTGCCGAGGCGATGTCTGTTCCTTTTCTGGGGAGTATACCCTTTGACCCTGCTATGGTACTCGCCTGCGATGATGGAACACCGATCATGGCTAAGGAGGAGTCCACCCATATTTCGGATGCCTTTAACGAAATAGTGAAAAATATAGAAAATAGACTTTGATCAATCAGATGACAGATGACAGAGGACAGAAGACAGATGTCAGAGGACAGAAGGTTGAGGGATTGGGGAAATGTGGAATTATAAGATGATACAAAAGAAAATTTTGCAAATACATTCCCTTTTTCTGGTTGGGATAATTGGGCTTTGCAGCTTTGTTTTTTCTGTCTCCTCCTTTGCTGATGTCTCTCCTAAAGTCATTGAAGACCCGCAAATAGAGCGAATTATTCCATCAAAAAAAACAGATCTGTTTGTAGTTCTCAAGAATGGCCTTACAGCACTTATCCGTGAAAACCCTTCTTCTGATGTGGTAGCCTGCCAGATTTTGGTCAAGACCGGATCGATATACGAAGGTGACAGGATGGGGGGAGGGCTCTCCCACTATCTGGAACATGTGGTGACGGGCGGTACAACATCACGCCACACAGAGGATGAAATCAAGCAAAAGATCCAGACAATGGGGGGGGCGAGCAACGCGTATACCTCCTATGATCAAACCGGATATTATATCAATACCACAAAAGATCACTATAAAGACGCCCTTTCTCTGCTCATTGAGACCGTGACAGACTGTCAATTCAATGAAACAGAGTACTTGAGGGAGAAGCCCGTCATCATTCAGGAGTTTAAGCTGGGTGAAAACGATCCCGGAAGAGTACTCTGGTACCTCTTCATGAAGACCGCGTACCAGAGACATCCGGTTCGTATCCCGGTGATAGGTGAAGAAGATATCTTTCTTACAATGGATAAAGAAGACCTGATGGCCCACTATCGAAAGTGGTATTCTCCTCCTAATTTAGTGATTACGGTGGTGGGTAATGTGGATAAAGATGCGGTATTAAGTGAAGTCTTGTCCGCCGCGGGATCGTTGAAAGCAGGGCCTCAGCCCCCTTATTTTCTCCCTGATGAACCCGGCCAGTTGTCAGAGCGCATAGTGGAGAAATCCTCCCCTATCGCAAAACTTACGCGCGTAATGATGGGATTTCGAACCATTCCACTGACGGATCCGGATCTTTATCCCCTGGATGTATTGGCAGTGATACTCGGTGACGGCATAACATCCGAGCTTTACCGGAAGGTGAAAGACGAAAAACAATTGGTGTTGAGCATAAGCGCTTCAAGCTGGACTCCAAGTTTTGCAGATGGGCAGTTTTTTATATCTATGAGCCTTGATTATGAAAAGCTGGACAGCGCTATTGAGGCGAGTTGGAGGGTTTTGGAAGAGATTCAGGAAAAAGGGGTGGATGCCGAGGCATTGAACAGAGCCAAGAAAAAGGTCGCAGCCGACCACATATTTTCCAATCAGTCGGCAGCAAGTCAGGGACGCCAATTGGCTTCCGACTGGACGGCAGCAGGGGACCCGTATTTTAGCGACACATACGTAGAACGTATTCAGTCAGTAACAGCGGAAGATTGCCAACGGGTGGCAAAAAAGTATTTTAAGAGACAATACATGACCACGGCAGTTTTAAAGCCGATTTCAAACGCTTCACTTGAAGCAAGCACTGAAATAAATGCGCAACACAGGGAAGGGGAGGGAAAGGTAATAAAAAGCAGCCTGTCCAACGGGATGACACTCTTGTTGAAAAGAAATCCTTCGGTCCCGATTGTTACACTTCAATTTTTTGCAAAAGGAGGGCTTCGTTTCGAGCCGTCGGACGCGTCCGGCGTTTCCCTTTTTATGGCATCCCTGTTGACCAATGGCACCCAGACACGTACCAAACACGACATAGCTCAAAGCCTTGAGGATTTGGGAGGCTCTATCTCGTCCGGGTCCGGCAGCAATACGGTTTTTGTGGAAGCATCTGTCTTAAAGGAAGATTTTGATACAGGACTGGAAATATTGGCTGATGTAGCGCTTCATCCTTCTTTTCCGGAAGACGAGATAGAAAAACAGCGCAGAGACACACTGCTTGCGATAAAACGGATCGACGAACACTGGATTGTTGAAATACAGCGCCTTTTTCGAAAACACTACTATGTGAAGCACCCCTACCGCAATGACAGTCTCGGAACCACCGAGTCGATTCAAGACCTTTCACGGGAAAAGATCGTGGAATTCTATAAGTCGGTTATTATGCCCAACAACTCGGTGCTCGCGATTTATGGTGACATAGATCCTGAATCGGTCACAGCAAAGGTTGCCGGCGCTTTTCGTGACTTTTTGCCGGGGATGGCGTCCGAACCTCTTATTGAGCCTGAAACCACGAATATCGCCGAAGATAATATGTTCACTAAGACCAATCAGAAGACATCCTATGCCATATTTGTTGGGTACAACGGCATGACCCTGTATGATGAAGATCGGTCTGTAGCGGATGTAATCGATGCTATTATTTCCGGGATCGGATACCCGAGCGGATGGCTTCACGATGCATTAAGAGGGGGCGATCAGAGCCTTGTATATTATATCCATGCCTATCCGTCCTACGGAATAGAAGGAGGCTATTTTGGAGCGATGGCCCAGACCACTCCGTCCAACTATGATACCGTGCTTGCCACAATAAAGGAAAAATTTGAGTTAATTCAAAATGAAAAAGTGTCTGAAGAAACACTTGAACGGGCCAAGGCAATGTGTATTACCATGCATCAGATGTCTCTGGAGACAAACGGTGCGCAAGCCCATAGCGATGCGGTTAATGAACTGTTGGAATTAGGATATGAATACGATCAACAGTATCCGGAGTTGATACGCAAAGTCACCGCTGATGATGTTCAGCGGGTGGCGAAAAGTTTGTTTAAGCATGCTCTTACGGTGACGACAAAGCCGGAGGAACAAGCGCCTAGTGATGAGTAGTGAGCGGCACTTTAGACACTTTTTACTGTCTTTATACCGCCGACACTATCATCATTATTCCCATTAGAATAAGCATTCCAAGTATTACTCTTACGTACACTTCTTTTTTGAGCCTGCCATAGTAAAAAGACCCTGCATAGACGCCCAAAAATACGAATGCTATCGAGACTGCGAAATAGCGAAGTACGACAACTGTAGTCAAACCGTTAATGGCGTGGGCTGCGGCTATAATAAGGCCTGTGCTGAAGAAAAACCCCGACAGTGTGGCCTTAATATCATCTTTAGACCACCCTGTGAGCGTGGTGTAGATGATCGTTGGGGGACCTCCCGTGCTGAAAGCGCTACCGATAATACCTGTGGCAAAACCTGCCAGATATGACCATGTGGGGTTGATCGTTCGCGGTTGGGGGCGAAGCGCCAAGCCATATAAGGCATAAGCTATGAGTATCACACCGAGCAGAAATTCGATAACATTACTGTTTGCTTTTTTTAGAAAGGTCACTCCTACATATATTCCCGGGAGGCAGCCCAGAAATAGGGGCATTATCTTTTTCCAGTCTATGTGATTTTTGAGTTGGAGCGAAAGGAATAAAGTAATGATCAGACCGTTTAGCATACAGAGGGGGACGGCCAATTTTACGTCCATAAACATGACCAATAGCGGCATAGCCACCAATGCCGAACCAAAACCAGAGACACCTTGCGTGAACCCTGCCAACAAAAATATTAAACCCACTAAAAAATAAGTAATCATCGAAGGGAGTTCCTGTATGTGAAACAATTCGCGTTTGCAATACGTCGACCGGGCCGGCAAAAATTTGAGTTACTGCTTGCTTCCCATGATATCAAACGATATTATTTTATAAATAGAAATATCAAGTGGTATTTTTCCGTATTTGTTGCTACAATATCATTAATATATGGAAAACATGCCTTGCTATAGTGGTGATATCAAGCAAAAATTTCTTTTTATCAACACTGTTGGGTCTATGAAAGAGGCTCAATAATGGTAACGTAACTGAGCGATATGGATGGCATCGGATGTGACCTTATAAACGATTCTGTGCTCGTCGTTGATACGGCGGGACCAGTATCCTGAAAGGGCGTGCTTAAGCGGCTCCGGCTTCCCTATTCCTTCAAATGGATTGTGTTTGATCTCTTTGATGAGGCTGTTGATTCGCCGAAGGATTTTTCTGTCAGTTTTTTGCCAGTGCAGGTAATCCTCCCAGGCATGGTCGGAAAAAATCAGCTTCAATCGAAAAGCTCCCTTTCGGTCCCTTTGCCCTCTTCGAGCTGGACGATGGATTCGATTAGACGCCTAGTGTTTTTCGGTGAACGCAGAAGGTAGGCGGTCTCCTCTAAGGCCTCATAATCCTCAAGAGACATTATGACTACGGAATTGTTTTTTTTACGTGTAACGATTACCGGGGCGTGGTCTTTACAAACATTTTCCATCGCTTGCGCAAGATTTTGCCGTGCGGCGGTATAAGTAATGGCTTTCATAGAGCACCTCCTGTACAACTTAATGTACATATGAGATGGGTTTTTGTCAAGATGGAATTTGGCAAAAAGATTATGACCGATCGCTTTGCACCGGTACTAAGACAGAAACCAAGAAGATTTTCCGTGAAAAAGTTGGCGATTAGTTTGCTGGTACGCCCGGCAGGATTCGAACCTGCGACCTACGGATTAGAAGTCCGTTGCTCTATCCAACTGAGCTACGGGCGCGTGTGTTTTTGAGCTTTGCATAACTGCCATTATGAGCGCTGACGCTTCACTTTGTGTCCGTGATGCGGTGTCAGGCTTCAACCTTTGGCACGCAGTGAAGCGTCAGCGCTATCCTCGAAATACTCAATGTGTTCCTACGGTTAAAGTTTTCGCTTTTCTTGCCTGACGAGCACGAAGTGAAGCGTCAGCGCTCATAATATCGCGTTTTTTAAAGGTTTCAGCGACTTTTCTTAAATAGTGGAACATTTTTTACACCAATGCCCATATTTTTGCAAGCGGTTTTCCATGCTCTGTCAAACCGGTTAATTTCTGCAATTCTTTTTAATTGCCTTTGAAAAAAAACTCTTATATATTGATTTCATAACAAGAAAAGCATGCCCACGAAGATTGCAAAGGTCTCTTATGAGGAGTGTCCATTATGAAAACTATCTGCTCCTGTTTTTTGTCTTTGTTTCTTATCTTTGTTGCCGCCATCTCCTTTGCCTTCAATACTCAGGATATGATCGACCTTAAAAATGCCGGATTCAGCGATGAGATAGTCCTGCTTATGACAAAACCCACGCGTTCTATCCAACCAAAGGATATAATTAAGCTAAAAGAGGCTGGTTTTACCGAAGATGTTATCAAGCAGATGATATTAGACGACCTAAAAGAACCGGTCAGTCCTGCACCGACTGTTCGTACTACCTCCACTGACGACCGATTGATAGTAGACCAGATTATTAATCTGGAAAAATCCGGTGTGAGTGACGAAACCATACAAAAAATGTTGGACCGTGAGGAAAGAGAACGTGCAAGATACTATGGCGTCACCCGAACGGTCAAGCACCCCGACGGTTCGGAATCGATTGTATATGGAGATCTGAAAAAAGAGCCTTTTCCCGACACTAAACATTATTACATCAGTACAAGCGAATACCTTAAATCTCTTTCTCTAAGCATCAACAGTGACGACACTCTTACGGCCGAGGAGAAGAAACTGTGGGAGGGTATTTTCGGGGCACTTAGACTAAAGAAGGATATCGACTAGGAGGACAGCCTCCTAACCACAAAACATTAGGGCAAACTTCGGCGACCTTTGCAAAGCGCTACATTTTTTGCACGCCTTTTCCACCTCTTTTGATCGAAACAACAATTAATTATTTTTCTATATTTGTTTTCAATTTGCTAAAATAATTAAAGACCTTGGTGGTTGAAACCGAAAAAAGGAAAATAAAGATATTTTTTATTTGGGCAACAGCCCGTAAGAGTAAAAGTACAGAAAGAGGTGGTAAATCATGAAAGTGCTGGTAGTCGACGATTCCCTGTTAATGAGTCACGCCCTTGTTTCAATTCTCTTGGATGCCGGCATCACAAGTATTATGCAGGCTACAGACGGGGAGGAGGCTGTAAGAAAAGTCGCAGAAGAAGCTCCTGATCTGGTGTTTATGGACTGGATTATGCCCAACATGTCCGGGATCGAGGCTGTGATGCAGATTCGCGCGGGTGGAAACAAGGTTCCAATCATTATGTGCACCAGCAAATCCGAAAAGGAGCGCGTGATCGAGGCGATTAAAGCAGGGGCCAACAATTACGTCGTGAAACCGTTTGACCCTGAGGTAATCATAAGAAAGATTGACGAGACTTTGATGAGATCTCATCGTAGCTGATTGAAAAAGGCTGAAAGCACGATAAGGTACGGTACGATATTATAGTATGTCCGGAGAAGCGATAGGATTTTTTACAAATTGCTCCAGACATAGTCAACCGCATTCTGAAAGATGCGGACACCCTCAGTTGGACCCGTATCCAGCGATTCTTCTCTGCGTTTTCGCCCCTCTTTTCTCCGAGTCCAGTCAGGATGATTGGTCCAGTGATTGAACGCCTCAGGATGAGGCATCAGGCCGAAGATCCTGCCGGTGGGGTCACAAATCCCGGCAATGTCGGCGAGCGAACCGTTCGGATTGAATGGAAAACGTCCTCCCGCAGGGTCTCCATCAGGGGCGGCATATTGAAGGACTACCTGATTTCCTTGTTGCAGTTTTTGAAGTGTTTCCCGGTCGGCATGGAATTTCCCTTCACCATGGCGTATCGGGAACTCCGGATGTTTTAATCCCTTTGTGAAGATACAGGGGGACGCGGGATTGGTCTTCAGCCGGACCCAATCATCCCGAAAGTTGCCGCAGTCATTGAACGTAAGGGCAACAGATCGTTCGGAATAATCCCCGTTGAGACCGGGAAGCAGTCCAAGGTTGACCAGGGTCTGAAATCCATTGCAAATACCTATAATCAGCTTTCCGTCTTCTATAAATTGCTGAAGTTCCTTGCCGAGGTTGTATTTAAGGCGCACAGCCTGCACCACTCCGGCACCGTGATCATCACCCCAACTGAATCCCCCAACGAACGCAAGGATATGAAAGTCGGCAAGACGGGCTTCCCCATTAATGAGCGAATTGATGTGTACCCTTTGTGAATCTCCTCCGGCCACATCAAAGGCGTATGCGGTTTCAATATCGCAGTTAAGGCCGTAACCTGTGAGAACCAATACACGAACGTCTTTCATATAAGCCCTCCGAAAGGACGCTTCCAGGCCTCTTTCAGATCGAAAACCGGTATGTCAATCAATGGTGTTGCGTTGACATTGATTTTTAGTTCCGGTTTATCCGTCACGGTTCCGATGCAGGCATGGGGTATATCTTTAAACAGATTTTCGAAAGGTTCTTGATTCCGTGGATCTATGGTAACGATAAACCTCCCCGCGCTTTCAGAATAAAGAACCTTATCATTTCGGGTAAGACTTTGAGAGCTTTGAAAAATGTCGCGTTTTTCAAAGCTCTCACTTTCTGTCGGGACTTTGGAAAGATCGATATCCATCCCAAGACCGCCCCCCATTGCGACCAATGACAGGTGAACACCGAGTCCTCCCCGGTAGATCCCGTGGACTGACGCTACCAACCCATTCTGTATGACATTATATACGGCGCGATAACAACGCATAAATTCATCCGGGGCCACTTCCGGGACATTTAGACCGATCTCATTGAAATGTTCGTAATATTCAGAACCTCCCAGCTCGTCCCTGGTCATACCGAGAACGTAGACCATGTCTCCAACGAACTTCGCGTCCATGGTGACACATTTTGAGATATCCGGAATATGACTGGTGGAGGTAAATTGAAGGGTACACAACGCTGAGACCTTGTGCGCTTCGCCGTATCTTCCTTTAAGGTGTCCATCCACGTACATGCTGTCTTTGCCGGAAAGGAGGGGAACCTGATAGGCAAGGCAGGTGTCGCGAAGCGCCCAGTTCGCCCGAACTAATTGAGCGGCTTTGTATTTTCCGTCGGGATTTTTTTCCGAATGGTATTGTATATTGGGCCAGCAGAAGTTGTCCACGCCACCGATATGGTCGGGGTCGCCTCCCACGGCGATTACTCTACGGATTGCCTCATCAATAGTGCAGGCAACCATGTTGTAGGTATCAATTTTTGAATAGGTCGGGAGAAGCGCCTGCGAGGCTGCAAGCCCCTGTGTAGAGTTGAGCACGGGGCGTATTACCGCGGCATCACTGAAAACATCGCGGTCTTTTCCGACAAGCGGCTTGATCACACTGGTACCCTGTACCTCATGGTCGTATTGCCTCGCAATCCATTCCTTGGAGGCGATATTAGGGCGTGCCAATATATCGAGTAGCACTTTTGATGCATCGTCCGGTTCTGTCAGGACAGGCTCTCTGAATCCCCGCGCCTCCGGTGGTTGCCATTCCGCGTCAAAGACCCATTGTGGAAAGTCGGACTCCATAAAATCGATGTCAACATAAGCGCAGGTCTTCCCATTATAGGTAATATGCAGTTTCCCGGAATCGGTATAGCGCCCTATTATTGTACTTTCCACGGCATGCTTTTCTGAAAGTTCAAGGAAGCGTGCCGCATTTTCCGGATTAACCGCAACTGTCATCCTCTCCTGTGATTCAGAGATCCAAATCTCCCATTGATCAAGACCTTCATATTTTAAAGGGACCTTTTCCAGTTCAACTACGCAACCGTTACTGAACAGGGCCGACTCTCCGATTGAAGACGAAAGGCCGCCCCCTCCGTTGTCCGTGATAAAGGTGGTTAGGCCCTCATCTCGAGCTTCCAGTAAGAAATCGTGCATCTTCTTTTGGGTGTATGGGTCGCCGATCTGAACATGGCCTGCAGGGGTATGCTCGGAATAGCTTGCAGAGGATGCTGTTACCCCATGGATGCCGTCTTTTCCCACGCGACCGCCGCACATGATAATCAGGTCGCCTGCAGAGGTGATCTTCTTTTCGCAGGGGGTGTCATTAATTTTTGCGGGCATAAGACCAAGGGCGGTTACGAAGACAAGACACTTGCCCAGATATCCCTCGTCGAACAGGACCTGGCCGTAGGGGGTCGGAATGCCGCTTTTGTTGCCGCCGTCGCGCACACCTTCAATAACGCCGTCCAAAAGACGTCTGGGATGGAGATGGGGCCGGAGATCTCCCTCATAATTTCTCGGTCCCACACAGTAGCCATACATTCCCATAATTAGCTTTGAACCCCTGCCTGTACCCATAGGATCGCGGTACACTCCCACAATGCCGGTAATGGCCCCGCCATAGGCCTCCATGTTGGAAGGGGAATTATGAGTTTCACCTGTAATGACATAATAGTGATCATCGTCAAACCGTCCCACGCCTGCATTGTCCCAGAGTACGGAGATGACCCATGGTTTTTGATTTTTGATCGTTAACGTGGGCGCTTCGATGCAAGCCTTAAAGAGATTGTTGACCTCTATTGCCTCACCGGTGGAAAGATCCCGGTAATGAAACAGTCCTTTAAAGGTGTTATGATTGCAATGGTCGCTTCGTGCCTGGGAAATGTATTCCAGCTCAATGTCAGTGGGTGTATCCAGTCCTACCTTGCGACGTTGTGTCAAGATATCCCGGCGCAAAAAGTACTCCCTGATGGTGGGTATATCATTAGGATTCAGGGCCAGGTTTCGTTCGTCGCTTATTTGTGCCAATTCTTCATTGCTGGGAATAGGTATGGTTGTTACAGTCGGCTGATGGTCGAGTTGTACTTTTGGTATTATTATTCCGATGCCGATGTTCGGGTCCCACTCATTGTGTGAGAAGATACGCGAGGTCTGGATGATATCATTGGCCAATAGTTCACTGGCTATCCTGTCGGCGTCTTCAGCAGTAAGGCCTTCACCCTTTACACAATATCTCTTAGAGGTGTAGATTGCTTCATTGGAGCTGAATTTAATTTTAAGAAAATCTTCTATTGCCTCCCGTGCGGTACTCCCCGCATTGTCTCGGACGCCGGGACGGTAACCTATCCATAAAACCCAATCGAAATCGATCTCAAGTGGCTTAAAAGAAGATACCTGCGTAACAGGGTTGGTAAAAATATGCTCTTGTATTGCTTTTAGTTGGTCCGAAGTAAAATCCGCATCAATGGTTAAAATATGGACCGTTCGAACAGACGTCAGGTTAAGACTGAAATAGTCTTTTGCCTTTCGACATAGTGCGGTCCCTTCAGCGTCGAGCAGTTCCGGCTTTAAGGTGATTTCGAGTCGTGTTGCCATGAAGTAGAAAGTACCAGACTTTTTATGTGGTGTCAAAAGCAAGATGAGTTTAGGTATATTTTTCTTGACTTAAATCATACAAGGTTTATATATTTTTAAATTCTCATTAACTCAAGAACATTTGCGTCAAAACTATATGATTTTAAGAAATTCTATAATTATTTTGTTGTTACTTCCTTTGTTATTTTCTTCAAGCCCGGCGCAAGGAGAACTGTTAGATCGGATTGTCGCTGTGGTGAACAATGATATTATTACACTTTCTGATTTGGACGAGATGTATCTACCCTATGCGAATCGAATTCGAGCAGATGGCTATGACGCGGAGCAAGAGAAAGAGTTTTTGTTTGAGGCCCGTAAAGAGATCCTGAATCGACTTATTGAACAAAAATTGGCAGATCAGGAGATATCGGCAAAAAAGGTTCGAGTAAGCGACGATGAGGTGGATAACGCTTTGGAGCGAGTAAAGAATGAAAATTCTTGTACCGAGGAAGAGCTTGGTAAGCTACTTGCCAGGGATGGATACACATTGGAGCAGTATAAAGAACGGCTGAGAGAGCAAATCCTCCACGTCAAATTAGTCAATTCGGAGGTCAAATCAAAGATTGTAATAACGGAGAGTGAAATACGTGACTACTACAACAAGCACAAGGAAATATACAAAGGGAAAAATCGGTATTACCTGAGAAGTATTCTTCTTACAATCTCACCTTCAGATAATGAAGAGCATGTGTTATCTGTTATTAAAAAAGGGGAGGGTATTCTAAAAAGAATAGGAGAAGGGCTTTCCTTCGAAGATGCTGTAAGGGAGTTCTCCGAAGCGGCATCTGCTGCAAGCGGTGGAGATCTTGGTTGTTTTTTCCTCGAGGAGTTGACTCCAGCCCTGAAAGAGGCCCTTCCGGAGCTTCAACCCGGGGGGATAAGCCCTGTGCTAAGGACACCGGCTGGAATTCAGATCATAAAGCTTGTAAAAAAAGAAGAGATATCTGGAAAGTCCCCTGAAGAAGCGAAGGCTGAAATTCATCAAAAACTTTTTCAGTCTATAGTGGATACGAAGTATAAGGAGTGGGTGAAAGGGTTGAGGGAGAGGGCGTATATTAAAATTATGATATAAACACTGCATGGTCAAGCATAGAGAGTCATTGACATTGAGAAAATGTAGTGAAAAAATCCGAAATCCGAAGCACGAGATTCGAAACAATTTCAAATGACTAAAATTCAGAATCCAAAACTATATAACTTAGACGTTTGTACTCTGATTCGCAAGGAATACGAGGTTGCGTAAGAGTGGATAAGTTTTGAACATTTGATATTCGCATTTGTTTCGGATTTCGATATTCGAATTTCGGATTTATCGACGTAGCCTATTAAGAAGACTATGAACACAATCACTATCGACAATATCAGCCAACACGAAGGCCAGACCGTTACCATCAACGGGTGGATGATTCACAAACGTTCAAGCGGGAAGGTGCGGTTCCTGGTAGTGCGGGATGGTACAGGGATCGCGCAAGTGACGTTGGTGAAGTCGGAAATGGATGAGGAACACTTTGAGAGCTATCACCCTCTGACACTTGAATCTTCATTAACGGTTACGGGTGTTGTCAAGAAGGATGACAGGGCCCCCGGGGGCTATGAAATCTTGGCCTCACAATTGAATATATTACAGATAGCCGAAGAATATCCTATTGCGGAAAAAGAACACGGAGTCGGTTTTTTGTTGGACCATAGACATTTATGGCTTCGTTCTTTAAAACAACATGCTGTTTTAAGGATCCGACATACCGTGATCCAAACGGCGCGTCGTTTTTTTGATGACAGGGGCTTTATCCTCCTGGATGCCCCCATCATGACGCCTGTGGCGTGTGAGGGGACAACCACATTATTTGAAACAGACTATTTTGAAGAACAAAAGGCATATCTTTCACAGAGCGGACAGTTATATATGGAGGCCGGAGCAATGGCCTTTAGAAAAGTATACTGTTGTGGCCCGACTTTTCGGGCCGAAAAATCAAAGACTCGTCGACATCTTACCGAATTTTGGATGATAGAACCAGAGATCGCCTTTGCCGGGCTTTCCGATATTATGGAGCTGGCAGAATCTTTAATCGTGGCGATTGTCAAAGAGGTCCTTTCATCCAACAGGGAAGAGCTGAAGACTCTCGAAAGAGACTTAAGCAAGCTTGAGAGGATAGAACCCCCTTTTGAATCTCTATCTTATGACCGGGCTGTCCGAATATTGCGTAATGAAGGAGTGCCATTTGAGTGGGGAAACGATTTTGGCGGTGGCGACGAGACATTAATTTCCGGCCGGTTTGAAAAGCCGGTTTTTATACACAGGTACCCGGCTTCGGCAAAGCCTTTTTATATGAAGAATGATCCGGAAAAATCCAGCGTGGTTTTATGTATGGACCTCCTTGCTCCGGAGGGATACGGAGAGATTATCGGGGGCTCGGCACGGGAAGAGAATTTTGAGTTGTTGTCTCAGAAACTCAGTGATGCTGGACTGTCTCCCGAGGCATTTTCATGGTATCTTGATTTAAGAAAATACGGTAGTGTGCCCCATGCAGGTTTTGGAATGGGGATAGAGCGAACTGTTGCCTGGATTTGCGGGGTCCCGCACGTGCGCGAAACAATTCCATTCCCGCGGTTGATGCAGAGGTTATATCCATAATGCATGATAGCGCTATGCATAAAGATCTATCTTTTGGACGGTATCTTAAGGCGTGCAGGGAAGACCGCGGCATGTCTTTGGAACAGATAGAAGCATTAACAAAGATACAGCAACAGATCCTCTCGGCAATAGAAGGAGAAGAGATAGAAGCTTTGCCGGAAGATGTTTTTGTAAAAGGGTTCCTTCGAGCCTATGCATCGGTGTTGGGTGTGAATGGGGCGGATGTGGTAAGACGTTATATGGAATATAAGAGAAAGATCTTTCCCCAAAAGGTAGAGATTGCGGCCTCGGTCCACGATTTCTCGTATAATAGAAACCTTGTAATGTTTTTTGTGGGTTTTGTCGTTATGGTTCTATTAGTTCTTTTTTTGAAGAGATGAGTTGGTATGCATTCAGAACAGATCAAAATGTTGCTCTCTATGATTCAGAGGCTTATCCGGCGTGGGGCTACCCATAACTTACAAAAGATTGTAAATAAGTCTCACGCAGCGGACGTTGCCGCCGTGCTCAGGTTTCTACCTCCAAAAGACCAGATCTCACTTTTTCACCTGATTGATAATATAGAAAAGAAGGCCGAAGTCCTCAGCGAATTGGGAGAAGCAGAGTCCCTTGTCATTGCCGAGGATATGCCGGCTGAAGATACAGTGAAGATCTTCGAAGAGATGGCTTCTGATGACGTGGCCGACCTCTTGCAAATCCTACCGGATGAGAAGTCAAAAGAGATCCTGGACCTGATGCAGAAGGAAGATTCTGCCGAGGTCGAGGGTTTGCTCCGGTTTGAAGACGATACGGCCGGCGGGATCATGGTGCCGGACTTTGTCGCTCTCAAAGAGGAGACTACGGTAGGGGATGCGATTGCCGCGCTCCAGACGAAAGAAAAAGACGTGGAGATGGCCTTTTACTTGTATGTGGTAGACGATTACGACCATTTAGTTGGAGTGATCTCCTTGCGGCAACTGGTGGTGGCGCGTCCTGCGACCAAACTTCAAGATATTATGACCACCAATGTGGTGAGCGTCCATTCCAACATGGACCAGGAAGAAGTGGCCAAGGTGGTGGCCCGGTATAATATATTGGCCGTCCCCGTGGTTGATGACCAAAACGTGCTTCTGGGTATTGTGACCGTGGACGATGTTATTGATATTATAAGGGAAGAGGCAACCGAGGATATATTGAGGATGGCTGGGGCCGGCGACGAGCTGGTAGAAACACAATCTGTCTTGAGAAGCACCCGTACGAGGCTCCCCTGGTTATTTGCCAGTTGGATAGGGGGTATTGGTGCCTTTTATATTATAGATCATTTTCAGGGCGCTTTAAGTAAGGTGCTGTACTTAGCCGCATTCATACCGATTATTATGGGAATGGGAGGTTCCGTGGGTACGCAGTCTGCGACAATCGTTGTCAGGGGACTGGCCATGGGGCGTTTCAATGTTAAACATATACTGCCGGTAGTGCTCAAGGAACTCACCATTGGCGGACTCCTCGGTTTTTTCTACGGACTCTTGCTGGGAATTGTTGCCCAGTATCGTTACGATCTATGGGAGGTTGGTATCGTGGTCGGTTTTTCAGTTCTATGCTCCATGACAATGGCGGCTACCGTTGGTTCCTGCGTTCCCCTTATTCTTGCCAGGATAAAAATAGATCCGGCGGTAGCTACCGGTTCTTTTGTTACAACCTCCATAGACATCCTCAGTGTCCTTCTTTATTTCCAGATAGCAACTTTACTTCTTCACATTTGATATAAAAATGCCGGATTTTTCCTCACAGGCAATTATCTTACGCACTGTCGATTACAGCGATAGTGATAAAATTGTAACATTTTTCACTTCCGGATATGGAAAGTTCACCGCCATTGCCAAGGGGGCCAAAAAGAGTATAAAGCGTTTTGGCGGAACACTGGAACTCTTTTCTTTTGTGGATGTGGTATGGAGTCGAGGACAAAGGAAAGGGCTCCCGATTTTAAAAGAAGTGGCGATTATAAAACCGTTTGACCGGATCAGGACAGACATATTCAAGACCGCTTATGCGAGTTATTGGTCTGAATTGATCTATAAATGGATGGAAGCGGGACAACAACATTATTTGAGCTTTGAATTGTTGAGCCATCTTCTCTCCTGTTTGGACAAGGATGAGGTCAACGACGACGTTCTTTCCATATTTTTTCAGGCGAAATTTCTCGCGTTTTGCGGTTTTTCCCCTAATCTCGAAAGATGTAGTATTTGTCAGAAACCGCTTGATAATTTTTCTGGTAAGTCTATAGGGTTTAGTTTTAAAAAAGGGGCAATTATTTGCTCAGAATGCCCTGCGAAGAAGGGCATTCTGAGCTTTTCCAGGGGGACTCTAAAGCAGTTATTGTGGGTCTTCAATGCCCCTTTGGACAAGGCATTTCGGATTAGATTCTCCAAAGAATCCAAAGAAGAAGGGATTCGATTTGTTGAGACGTTTGTCACGTATTGTTTTGACAAGGAGTTTAAGAGTCTGAAGTTTTTAAGGGATATTAGAAATTGAGGAATTTAGGATTGTAAATTATATGAGAAATGCGATATGAAAAAAGGCGCGTTAAATAAGCTTCTTGAGTCTGAGATTATCGAGACGTCCGCTCCTTGTAGGATCGATTGCGGAGGAACGCTTGATATAAAGACCTTTTACTATACCCTGCGCCATATGTCTCCTTGCACATTTAATATTGCCTTAAATTTGAAAACGCGCGTGAGGCTTCTTCCTTATAGTTCAGGGATGGTAAGGATATCTTCCAGGGGGTTTGAGGACGAGGAGTATCCTATCGAAGAAGTCCCCTTTACTTCACCTTTAGGATTGATGTTTGCCATCGCGTCCTATTTCCAGGCCGATGGAGTGCATATCCGGATCGAGTCCGAATCTCCGCCGAAAAGTGCGCTGGGAGGGTCTTCAACCGCTGCCGTAGCCTTGCTGGGCGCTTTTTCCAAAGCCTGTGCAAGATTAGGAGAAGAGCCTCTATCTAAAGAAAATACTGTTCTCTTGGCTTACAATATTGAAGACAGCATTCTGCCCGTCTCCTGTGGTATACAGGACCAATTGGCTGCTGCTTTTGGTGGAGTGAACGCCTGGCATTGGCCTTCAGCTCCGGATGATCCTACTTTTAGGAAGGTAGAGGTAATCGGGCAAGACGATTATTTGGAATTAGAAGATCGTATTTTGTTAGCCTATTGCGGTGTCCCCCATGAATCAAAAGATGTAAACGGGAAATGGGTCAGGCAGTTCATGGCAGGTGAAAACAGATCATATTGGGAAGAAATTGTAAGATGCACAAATGATTTTATCTGTGCGCTAAAAGTGAAAAACTGGACCTACGCTGTTGACGCAGTGAATAGAGAAGTTGCCATAAGAATTAAAATGACTCCTGAGGTATTCACTGATGCGGGAGAAAAACTCAGAAGAGAGGCAGCGCAAAAAAAGTGTGCCGCACGGTTTACCGGCGCAGGCGGAGGAGGCTGCGTGTGGGCACTGGGAGAAAAGGACGATGTTGCACGTTTGAGAAACGTGTGGGAGGATGTTCTTTCTGAAGTAGAAGGGGGGAAGCTTCTTGAAGTGAAGGTTGATGGGGAAGGGTTGGTGTAGGTGAAATAATAAATTCGAAATCCGAATATCGAAATTCGAAACAATTCCGAAATTCAAATATCAAATGTTCAAAACCTTACGGATTCAAAAGCTTAGGAATTTATTATTCCAAACACGTTAATCCTTCAAACCCCAAATTTCTTTTGTTTGTTTTGGATTTTGAATTTTGGTCATTTGTATTTGTTTCGGATTTCGGATTTCGATATTCGAATTTTTCCAAAAATGGTAGGTGACGAATAACAAGTAATCAGTGATAAATGGTAAATAGATAGTAAGAAGAGCAAGGAAATAGATTATGCATTTTCAAAAACTGATTCAGACATTACAAAATTATTGGGCAAAGGAGGGATGTATCCTTCAGCAGCCTTACGACATTGAGGTGGGGGCCGGAACATTTCATCCGGATACTTTATTAAGGGTCCTTGGTCCGGAACCGTGGAAGGTAGCTTATGTGGAACCATCACGACGTCCGACTGATGGTCGCTATGGTGAGAATCCGAACCGGTTGCAGCATTATTATCAATTCCAGGTCATACTGAAACCGTCTCCCTTGAACGTTCAGGACAAATACCTCAACAGCCTCAAGAGGCTCGGGATCAATCCATTGGAACACGATATCAGGTTTGTCGAGGATGATTGGGAGTCGCCCACCTTAGGGGCATGGGGACTTGGTTGGGAGGTCTGGCTCGATGGAATGGAGATTACCCAGTTCACCTATTTCCAGCAGGCGGGAAGCATCGATCTTGATCCGATATCCGTGGAAATTACCTATGGCCTGGAACGGATTGCTATGTATCTCCAGGGGGTCGACTCAGTTTATGACTTGCAATGGAATGATGACATCAAATACGGGGACATCCATCATCAGGGAGAGGTAGAACATTCGATCTATAATTTTGAGAAAGCGGATGTGGATATGCTGGTCAAACTCTTCGATATGTATGAGGCCGAGGCAAAACAGATATTATCCGGCTCATTGGTCCTGCCGGCATATGAATATACCCTGAAATGTTCTCACACGTTTAATCTTCTCGATGCCAGGGGGGCGATAAGCGTTACAGAACGAACACGTTATATCGCGCGCGTAAGGAATCTTGCCCGTGAATGTGCAAAACAATATCTGGCGCAAAGGGAAGAGATGGGATTTCCGCTTAATACTTGAATTTAGGAATTCAGGGATTTAGGAATTGGTGGAAATTCCTTCAATTCCTAAATTCGCAATTCCTAAATTCCTCAATTCATTAAGGCATCCATAAATACATAAAGCGAACATCCGGGAGAATCGATAATCCGTTGCCGGTTATCGACAGTAGGTTCAAAGACGGCTGAGATGCCGTAGTTGCACTGTATATGGTTCCCTTGTAGCTTCCAGGACGATAATAGACCACAACGGAAGCATCTCTTATTCCAAGATCGTCCTTCATAATACCGATTGCATCGTCCATGTAACCGATGCTGTCGATCAATTTTGCCTCTAACGCCTGGTCTGCTGTAAATATCCGACCGTCAGCAATCTTTGCCAGTTCATTTTGTGTTAATGAGTGTCTGCCCTCGGCAATTACGCCGACAAAACGTTGATGCAGCTTGTCGATAATGGTTTGGACTATTTCTCGTTCCTCGGGTGTAGTGGGGCGGAAGGGCGACATTAAATCCTTTTTGTCTCCTGATTTTATCGATTCTTCTTCAATACCAATTTTGAACAATAGCTCCCTGACGTTGAACTTTAAAGCAATAACCCCGATGCTACCGGTTATTGTGGTGGGATGGGCAATGATTCTGTCTGAAGCAACAGCCACATAGTATCCTCCGGATGTGGCCATGTCCATTAGGGATGCGATAATCTTTGCGCCGGTCCTTTTCTTAAATTCTCGGAGTTCGTGATAAATGATATCGCTTGCCGTTACAGTTCCCCCCGGAGAATTGATCCTGACAATAATTCCCGCAATCGACCTGTCTGATTCAGCCTTTTTAAGCTCCTCTTTGATTCTGTCTACCAGTGAAATCTCTTCTTGCAGTCCCATACCCCTTGATCGCCGTTCTTCTGAAATAGTGCCCGATATATCGAGCAGAAGGATCTTGACGGGTCCCTTTCCTTCAACCACCCGTTCCTGCAAGGGCTGAACGGGTTGTACAAAGGAAGGGATGGAGATGCATGTGCAGCCGATCAAAAATACAAGCGAAAGACAACTTATAAAGCGTATTAATTGTAACATGGTATCTCCTTTCATACATAGAGAGCACTTCGTTTAAGGACCGGTCTTCTTTAGGCCCACAGGGCCGATCGTCGGCCTGGATGTTAGAAATTTATTTGATAAGAAAGCATAAGCGCAGGCTTTTTAGTCTGATCGCTGTTAAGGCCGACCTTGACCCTTGAATTGTCTCGTAAGTAATCTAAAAAACGATTTTTGACACCTTTGTTGAACTTGTGCGCACAGTTTACGGCGCTATAGATATTGCCGGTGTAAAAACCGAATTCAAAAAAGGTGATAATGCCGCCCAGGACATCGTGATCCTCGTCAAAGGCTTCGTAAGCCGCATAGATCATGGCGCTGTTGAGGACAAATGCTACAGTCGCGTCTTTATACCTTCCACAGTATGCATGGCCGGCGCCTGGTATAATGGAAAGCAGCCCTGCTGTCGTTGGGCTTTTAGTCCTCAGGTCTTTTTTTTTACTCATTTCACGGGAAAGTGTTTTTAGTCTATAGTTATCCCTGTTTTTTGGGCTGATCAATGCGAACGATTCCTCGGCCTCCTCCCATTGATCCATCTCAAGATATATCCAGCCGCGTCGATAATATGCCTCGTCCGAGACATCCTTATACTCCGTCGTCGCCGCGATGTCATTGAGATATCCGATTGCCTGTAGCCGATCCTTTATTCGGACAAGGCATTCACTTATTTTAAATTGTGCCTCTGTTCTAAAATCGGTCGAAGGAAATCTGGCCGGCAGGGCGTTAAAGGCATCGATCGCCTCCTGAAATTTTTCTCCGTTAAAATAAGACAACCCGATGTTATACATGGCCGCTTCCACGCGGACGTCTTCCGGGAAAAAATGGACAAACCGTTCGTACTCTCCAATGGCCTTGTAGTATTCGCCGGCACGAAAGTAGCTCTCAGCAAATTCAAACTGACGATCAGCGTCGATTGTAAGAACAGGCTCAGCAAGCGCCGAAAGGGGAAAGAAGCAGGTGAAACAGATGACACTACTCACTAATGTATAAGTTGCTATTCGCAAATGAATGAATTCACCGCAAAGGCGCAAAGAGCGCAAAGTTTTAAGATCTATTGTCAATGCTTTTCACTCTACTTTCTTTCTTCTGTCATCTGTCATCTGTCATCTGAGTTCTGCCCTCGGACTTCTACTCTTTACTATCATACCACCAAAAATCATTGTTTCCCACAGGATCATAAAATCTGTAGCGACCGTTGACCATAACCATAGGGACCTGTTTCATCTCATCAGCTTCGTGAAATAGACGATCACAGGTCATTATCCAGCCCATAATGAGGCCGTGTTTTTCAAAACATTTAATACTGTACTGCGAGCATGTGGGGTACATCGGGCATCGGTCCCCATCAATAGGGGAAATATAGTCCCTGTAAAACGTAACAAAAGACTTAAGCGGATTGACGGACGATTTATGTATTGGCGCGGCTCTGGTCTTGGCGTTTTGATCCCATGGCCCCTTGAACGGATCGTCATCAGCGGCAGTGGACCCCGCAAATAGGAATATAGAAAAAAGTATAAGGAAAGAGATTTTTATAATGTCCATAAGATACAATAGCTCACCGCAGAGACGCAAAGGACGCAAAGAAAAATCTATGGTCTTTAAAACTTTGCGCTCTTTGCGTCTCTGCGGTGGGATAACGGTCATAAAATAATCTTCTTATTGGCTTTCTGAGTGCTTTGTATCCAGGAACAGGGCCTTCCTTTCATTCACATATTCCGGATCAAGCTCCTGTGCGATTTCATACCACTTCTTAGCTTCAGCGTGGTTATTCATCTTAAAACAGGTAACTCCTAAATTGCATACCGCTTTTATGTACTCAGGGTCAAGCTCAATTGCCTTGCGAAAACATTTTTCAGCGCTTTCGTACTGTTGCATCTTTAAATGTACAACACCAAGGTTGTTATAGCTCAAAGGATATTCAGGGGCGAGTTCTATCGCTTTCAGATAGTATTGAACGGCGTTCTTATAGTCTTCCATCTTGTAGAAGTAGAAGCCGATGGTGTTATAAATTTTTCCGTTATGGGGCTCATTTTGTAGTTGACTGAGGAGTTGGGATATTTTCTCTTGATAATGCGATGAAAAAGGGATGGCGAAGTCAGCCAGTATGAGATTAAAGATAGTTATAATGAAAAAGATAGACAAGAATGGATACAGCACTGTTTTACGTTTATTCATTGTTTGATCGGTGAGGATGTAACTATTTCCCTTGAACTGTTACAGGCAGAGCCATTTTCAAGCTATTCTTTCATAGAAGATTTTTGAATTGTTATGGATGGATCAAATTTTCCCGACACAGTCGGGCTTTGCGCATTGCTCGTTTCACGCCGTACCTTTTCAGAAACATACGGGATCAGTTCTCCCAAGGTAATATTTTGATCACGATTATAGTCAGCTTCTCCCCGTAAGCCTTCTAACAAATAGTAAGTGAATACTCCTTGTCCGCCACCCCATTTATCGGATTCCTGTGAATATTGTCTATCATCACTCGACGTAAAAACACATATACCGCGCCCCACATCAGCCAGCCTTTTTAGACCTTCATTTACCGGGTTGACCTTTATTGCCCTGCCCGCCCTTCTCGAAATATCGAAAGAACTGCCGATACCGCCCGCATGACATGCATCTGCCAGGACAATAACCCTCTTTGCTTTGAGAAATCGTTTTAGCGCTGTCTCAATATCCCACATTGGAAAGGCGGTGCTTGCTATGTTATTGTAATTGGCATCATAGGGAAGCAAGAAGAGGTTCTGAGAATCGGGGGAATCGGAGGACCCGTGTCCGGCGAAATAGATTATTACGACATCCTCTTCCAGCGCTTGCCTCAGCCATTCAAACAAGCTCATCCTTATATTTACAGCTGTGGCCTTTTCATTTATAAGCAACTTCACCCGTTCTCTTTCGAATCGTCCGCCGGATGTCGAGACGAGGTAGTCATAGAAAAGTTTCGCATCTCTGGACGAATATTGTAAGGGAGGCACGTTTTTGTCTTTATAGTTTGATATTCCGATTATCAGTGCCCACGATGTCCCTGTATCAATGGCACCATTTTTAAAGGTCCGGGAAGCTCCGAGGTCTTGTGGGGCAGCTGTTGGAAGCTTCTCGGACACCATAGTGCCCGGCCTCTCCCAGAGTCTGGCAAAAACAGTATTAGGAAAAGAATCTACTCCCCACCTGTTGATGAGCACATGTGAAAAGGAGAAGTAGCCGTCTTTTTCCACTCGTATTATATACTTCGGGATGTTAACGGGAACGAAAAGTTCATAACATTCAACATGCACAGGGGTCTGTCCCTGTTTCACATTGTTTATGTAGACGTCGGCATTACTGGAGGAGGAATCAATCAGAATTTGTCTTTTAGCACAACTCAAAATAAAAAGGGACATAAGCAATACCAGTATTATGCTTATGTCCCTTTTTCTTGTATTCCTCATGGCAAAATAGTTTTTATAGGACACAGTGTTTAATGACTTTTTGAGAAGTCGTCAGTTTGAGAGGCTAATTTGTTATCAATATATTTTTAAGTGCCTTCGTATCTTTGTTCTTGATGGCCGTTTTAACATCCGAAAACTCGGTTTCTGTCAAATAGATTACTTTCTGTTCATTATTCGATTCATCATAATAACTTACTATATAGTTGGAGGGTAGTTCCTGGCCTGAAAGCAGAGACCTGTCGATGAGGGGCAACCCTTCCACGACGTATGACTGCTGGCCGAATATCAGCGGAATATACCAGTGTTCGAATGTGACAACTCCATCAACAAGCGCGACAGCGCCGGGGACATCTTCAATAGCTCTGTCTATTGCTTCCTTAAGGTTTGGTATGCCCGTCGGGAAAAAGATTATTATATACGTAGTATCCCTGCCTTCAACTCGGGCGCTCCCCCGTTTGAATTCCGCGGCCCTTGAAAGATCCACATTCTTCGAGGAAATGACTGTAAAGTCGGTCAATCGCTGTGTGCATCCCAAAGACACAAATACCAGTGACAAACAGAGTACTCCGACAACAATTGTTCTTGAATTCATAGAACCTCCTTGTTTAGATAAAGTTAAAGTTGATATAATAACTTTTGTTTCGGTTTACAACAGTAGCAAGGATATATGAGCTATATGTAAGTTTTATTATGTAACTCTGTCAAGGGCAAAGATGTTTAGTGATGCCCCTTTTAACCGCTTCTTATGGGTGTAATTTTACTTGACACATAATTTTTTCTTAATATACTGTATTTTCAATACATTTGGGAACTAAAACACCGAATATTTCAATGGATATGGGAGTCTCAAAGTTATGACAAACTATATTTTTAGAATTTGCCTTGTATTAGTATGTCTTTTCACTTTGGTTGGATGTGAGGAGGACCCTACTGAAGCCACGATCATTGGTAATACATATACTAATAAGTACTTCGAATTTTCTTTCAAGATTCCTGAAGATTGGATCGTCATGGACAAACGAACAACAGACATTGCTCTTCAGAGACAAATGGAGGCGGTCGCTTGGAGCCAGGGAGTTTCAGAAAATACGGTGAGATCCGCCGCTGAAAAAACATACCATCTACTTAGCATATTCGAGAAACCCGTGGACTCCGATGCCAGCCTGAGATCATCAATTACGATTGGCGCAGTAAAAATGTCACCCCGTTCCGAGAGTGGGTCCTCCAGCGATTTTCTTGTCCAGATGATAAAAGTGATGAGGCGTGGTGCAATAGCTTACAAGCCTCTTGGTGAGGTAACAGAATGTTTTATAGGGGGACGACAATTTTCCAAATTAGATCTTAGTATTCTTGTTCAGAGTGCAGAGGTTCATCAGGCGTATGTACTTGGCAAGGTGAAGGGCTATGCATTATTGTTCATTTTTACGGGTGACAGCAAAGAGGGAGTTAACCGATCGGTCAAGATAGCCAAGCCTGTCCATTTTAAAAGATAAAGAGAAAAATTTCCTGTTAATATATTATGCTAAGCAAGTAGCGCTAATTCTCCAGAATATTAATTGGAAGATTGCGGTCGAACATCCCGGACGTATCAGGATGTTGCTGGTTCCGTGTCGCACGTCTCACATTCTCCGATGTATAATCAACGACCTCTCCTAGCGTTACAATGCGGTCTCTGTTAGTATCTGCTTGTCCCTGCAAACCTTCAAGGAGATAATGGGTGAAGACTCCGTGGCCCCCGCCCCATTTGTTAGATTCATGGCTCTTTTCATTCGCTTCCGAAGCGGTAAAACTGATTTTACCAGGATCATAAGCCAATTTCAGGAGAGACTCATTGGTTTTGTTCTCAGTCACTGTAATGCCTCGAGTTCCCACACCGCCACTGATTCCACCAGAATGGCAGGCGTCCGAGATCAAAATAACCGTTTGAGCCTTAATATTTCTTTTCAAGGCGGTCTCTACATCCCACATAGGAAAAGCTGTTGAAGCAACCTTTTGCGGGTCAGTATCATATGTCAATAAATAAAGATTTTGGGGGTTGTTGGGGTCGGGCGCACCATGTCCGGCAAAAAACACCAACACCATATCCTCTTCTATCGCCTGCCCCAGATATTCAAACAAAGCGTAACGTAAAGCTTTATAGGTAACGTCTTCATCATAAAGTTCATATACATGATCGAAGCCGCCCCCTTTTGGGTCTTTCAAAAACTCTGATAAGGCTTGCGCGTCTCTGGAAGCGTATCGAAGGTTGGTTATTTGATTATTCCCAGAATGTTTATACCTGGATATTCCGGCTACTACTGCCCACTTTTGTCCGGCTTCAAATCGGTGTGCAGGGGTAGGCATGGTGCCCCCGTTTTGTTTCAGCTTTGGTGGCGTTTGGGATTCTGGTTTTGCGGTGGCGGCAACCACACCGTGTTTCTTAACGATCGACTTTGCAACCCTCGAAATTTCCTGGTTACGTGCTAAAAACTTTATTACGTCATTACCTATCAGAGCTGACGCAGTCCAAATTGCCTGCGGTACGCGCTTGCTGGTAAAGGGACTGGTTGCATTTGCTAGAAAAGTTTTTTGAGCTATACAGATGGTACCTTGAGGCTCTCTAACCTTGACACGAACGGTAATATGGCATGTAGCGGTCTTGTCAGATCCCAAACCTGAGTAGTTGACCTGAAAACGATCTAAGTAAACATATATCCCAAAGCATTCAGATACTGAAGGATCAGGTTTGTCAAATACGGCATAAACCGCTCGATTCATTACACGCTCCAGCAGATCGCCTATCGGAAAGTTATATATTTTTTTATCGAAAAACAGTCCAATGGAGTTGCCTGGCATAAACGCCAATGGTTTTTCGCGAATGAGAGCGGGCGCCTGAATTTTTGGCGCGTCCTGTTCTTTAAAAGTGAGGTCGAATTGATTCATATCAATCCGATTTTCGGTATCCAATGGAATATTTATAATGGATGGTGCGCAAGCAGAAAGGAGGTGGCAAAGCAAGAAAGCAAGCAACAGCAGGCGAACATTTCCCGGTTTTTTACGAACACATCTTGCTGCCACCTTATACATTATGAAAAGCCTGACTTAGCACTTGCAATTTGAATTCACCCTTCATTATTGTGCAGCCCCTTTCTCTATTTTGACAGCTTCACCCTGCACCTTGGTCTGGTAAATGTAGGCAACAGGGCAAAGACATACGCGATTGTCCAGCGTGACATCTGTAAGGGCATCAGCGCCCTTGCATTTTTTTGCCCTTTCGACGGCTGTCGCGGTCCCGCCTTCAGCAACGGGAAGTATGCCAAGAATCAGAACCGAATAGGCTTCGCCCTCGGTCGGACCCAACTTTGTAACCTTATCATTGTCGTTTATAGGGGTAGTTGAATCGGCAATTCCTGCCGGCATTATTATGCACCCAGACATAAATGACGAGATAACTACGATACACAATAGAATACAAAGCTGTCGGGAATTGACCTGGGTCATTTACTTCTCCTTTCATAATACGAGCCGTTAAGACATTAAAAAACTTTTCCAGTTGCCAAAATTAGTTTAGCTATTAATTTTCAGATGTGAAAGTGTAATTTTCTTGGCTTCAGGCAGACTGCTTAACACCGTGTGAATGTCAAATATATCAAACACGTAATTTTGTCAAGGGCAACATTTACAATAACTTTAGTAGAATACAGCTTATCAGGGAGACAAAAAAATACGGCATTTCACACAACATGGACAATGCCTGGGCGTAAACGTAGCAGTGCCATTTTGGAATAAGCCCTTTTAACTAAGGCATTGTGGTCAAATGCCACGTTGCTTCATAAAACTCTGCGCTCCCGTGTGTTCCGTTCCCTGTAGTCATAGGCAAAATCCCTCTTGTTTGTGTCGACAAACTCTTGACAGTTCCGCGATACCTCTTTAGCCCCTGTCCAATCGAATCCGTTGATATTTCGCCCAAAGGGACTTCGCTGGCATAAACCACTATGCGGTCCTCTCCGTATGGGGGCGTAACATTCAGATTAAAATGATCCCCTTGGTCCGGTATTTTGTAAACGATGCCTCCTTTAAAGAAATTGACCGTGCGGAAGTCGTTGGGCAAGAGCTGTATAATGTCGCCACTTGTGGTAATGTCTACGATCCGGGCGTAGAAGTCACGGTTCCCCTGAACAAAGATGGTGATACATTCACCTGTATTATAATGCTTTTTGTCAGTCCATACCTTTACGGTAAGCGGTGCGTCATTGTTCATGATCGTTGGTTGTAATGGTTCAGGCTGCTTTGACCGAAGGTCATACACAACCTCTGCTTTTATCCAGATATGGTATCGACTATTTTCTTCTACCCCATGGTCTTTCTGCTCAAGAACCGTGACGGATCCTTCTGCGTCGGACCATATCAAGTCATACTCAACCTCCAGGTTTTTTACCTTTGTTTTCGATTGGATATATGTTCTGGCAGACTCCAGCGCCTGTCTTTTGGCATTGGCAAAGGCCGCTACGCGGGTCTGAGCAAGAGTCATGTCCTCTGAGAGGTAGGCATAGCCATCCACGGTCTGTATTGCGGACCGTTTCTCTTGATCGGGTACTGGCTGGATTTCCCTCGGGTTCTGGCAATGGACAACAGCTGGATAAAATATACAGAAAAAAGGTATGATGACTATTAGAAAAGGCAGAGAGAAAAAGGCGTGGCGTATAGATGGCCGCTCAATCATATTTACCTCCATACTGAACACATCGGACCAGTTAAGAAACAGTTCTGCTTGGAAATATGTTAAAAAAAGTGTGAATGCTTACCGGGCACTAACTTTTAACCGCTTATTATAATTTCAATATCGGTAATACCAGCAAAAGGTCAAGTTTTTTCCGTAAAAAGAATCGGCTTGAGTAAATATTCACTATCTGCGAGAACTCTTTGCCAAAAGTTTTGCGATATGGTATTTTAAAAAATAACCTTTCGTTGTGGTATAGTCTGATATCTTTTTTAGGTTTTGCTGTCAAAAGATCATTCCATACCTACAGGACATTTACCATGTCATACCTGACCGAGTCGGCACCCGCATTTTAACGTGGTCTAATATATCAGTAAGGAGGATCAGTATGAAGAAGAAGGTGTTGTCATTAACAGCGGTGGTAGTCGCTATGGCGTTTTTGGCTGGATGTGCAAGTATTTATCCTATTGGGGTGGCATATACGGAGGTAAAGTTGCCAACGGATGCAACGAGTGCGGCGAAGGCCATGAAGGTTGGGACCTCGAAGTGTATCTCCGTTCTTGCTCTTGTCGCCATCGGTGATGCAAGTATTGAGGCAGCGATGAAAGATGGGGGAATCACCAAAATTCATCATGTGGACTGGGATGTTAAAAACATATTGGGTATTTATGGAGAATATAAGACAACGGTTTACGGGGAATAGTGATGCGGCAGGATGCGGGTGCCAACTCGCTCGGTATGAAATCTCACGTGCCGGTAATATGCAGATCGGTATTTCGTAAAAGACCAATTCCAGATACTCCGTGCGGGAGCACGGGGAATTTTACTAATGTACTATTATATCTTTTTGGCTAAGTTTGGAACCATAGCAATCCTGTTTAAGAAGAACCCCACCCGGATAAAACGTATTTTTTTACCACAAGACGATAAAAAGAACCTCAAACAGTTGGTGCGATCTGCCGGAGGTATAAAGAACGGTATTTCTCCGGTAGTGACGGATCTTAAGCAGAAGATTCAGGCTTATTTTCGGGGAAAGCCGTTAGAGTGCGACTGGGACATACTTGATCTGAGTAATTTGACCGCGCTGCAAAAAAAGGTGCTTTGCGAGACAGCGGCCATTCCGTACGGATTGGTTCGATCGTACGGTGAACTTGCCGAGCGAGTAGGACACCCAAAAGCGGCGCGATTTGTCGGCGCCACAATGGCCCGCAATCCCTTTCCGATTGTCATTCCGTGCCATCGCGTGATTGGGTCACAAGGTAAGCTGGGAGGATACAGCGGCGGTGTGGAGTTAAAAAGGCGGCTGCTTCAGTTTGAGGGTGTCTCCGGCTTCAAGTGAGAAATAGTCATCATTAATATCCTTGGAACGAAACATCTCCCACTCAATTTAACGTATCGCATTATCAACCAGGCTCTGTCAGCCTTCACCGATGGCTGTTTTCCTCGAATTGTTTTTTAATCAACGCACATTGAATAAATTTATTCACTTATCATTGTTTATTTTACAACCTGCTGACAAAACAGATGCACTATCTTGGTCTTTTTTATGAGCTTCCTCTAAAAGGGAATTTGGATACACATAAAATGGTCACTGTGCTTGACATAACTGCAATAGAAAGATTATCTTTTGAAATATGAACGAAAGAGAGATAATAGAAAAAGTAAAGAACAATCAAATAGAGTGGCGCGGCCACGTACTTAGACGAATGTTAGAAAGGAACATAAGCCGTGATGACGTCAAGACGGCTTTGTCTACTGGTCAAGTTATTGAAGATTATCCGGATGATTACCCGTTCCCGAGTTGTCTCGTTTTAGGTTATTGCGGAGAGAAACCATTACATATTGTGTGTTCGATCGGCCAGGATAATCTTTGGGTAATAACCGTGTACATACCCGATCCGAATAAATGGGAAAACAATTTCAAAACCAGGAGGTAACAATGATTTGCGTAATGTGCAAAGGAGAACTAACTCCCGGGAAAATCAATTTTCCCGTTGATTTAGCGTCAAATTTTATTCTTATTAAGGATGTACCGGCTCTTGTTTGTGAGCAATGCGGAGAATATTTCATCGATGATACCATTGCCGGGCGTATTGAAGAGATTGTGCAAAAAGCTCGCTCTTCAGATGTTGAAGTTGAAATCCTTCGATTCGCTGCCTAACCCATTGCTACTTCCCTCTATGGATTAGAAGGGGACATGTTATGAAAACAGATAAACTAACTCCTGGTCAACTCCTATCAATATCCGGAAGCTATTGGCAGGCGTGTACTTTGCATGCCGGTGTCCGCCTTGAAATTTTTACCGTGATCGGTGAGGATCGTGTTAAAGGTGAGGAGATCGCCCGAAGATTGGCTGGAGATGTAAGAGGGGTGACAACGCTTCTCAATGCATTGGCAGCCATGGGTCTCCTTGCCAAGCAGGGCGAGCAGTATGCGAACACCGAGATGAGCAAGACGTTTCTCGTAAAGGGATCTCCACGATATATCGGTTATATTCTGATGCACCATCACTATCTCGTCGAATCGTGGTCCCGGCTGCACGAGTCGGTAAAGAGCGGAGAACCGGTCAGGGAAAGGCCCCATGATAATGACGAGAAGAGGCGTGAAAGCTTTTTGATGGGTATGTTCAACCTCGCGATGGGGATTGCTCCCCGTGTGGTTTCTCAGATTGATCTTAAAGATCGGCGTCACTTGCTCGATCTCGGAGGGGGGCCTGGCACGTATGCTATACATTTCTGTTTAGCCAATCCAGAGCTTAAAGCGACCGTATATGATCTTGCTACCACAAGGCCGTTTGCCCTCCGTACAATCGAACAGTTTAGCCTGGCCGATCGGATCGATTTTACGGCCGGCAACTACTTGGAAAATCATATTGAGGGGACCTATGATGTAGCCTGGCTTTCACATATTCTCCATGGTGAAGGTCCTGAAGAGTGTCAAGATATTATCCGCAAGGTCGTAGCTGTACTTGAACCGGGAGGACTGATTTTAGTTCATGACTTTATTCTTGACAACGCACTTGATGGCCCGCTTTTTCCGGCACTTTTTTCTCTCAACATGTTGCTTGGTACCCGCCATGGCCAGGCTTACGGTGAGAACCAAATAATGGAGATGTTGGATGGGGCTGGTGTAAGGGAAATACGCCGGATTCCTTTCCAGGGTCCGAATGATTCAGGTATTATTGTCGGGCATGTATAGGAGGCTGTCCTAGGGCTAAGGTGCGGATTTCGCCTTCTTTATTTCTAAAGATGAGACAGCATTTTTTGTGGTAAGCAGTTTTACCTGGCCGTTTAGAATCCCTCCTGCTTCTATTATGAGGGTATTACAAAAGAGCGTGCCGGTAACATTGCCGGTATTTAATATTCTTAATCTCTTGTGGGCAATGATGTTCCCTTCAAAGGTTCCTCCGATACTGATTTCGTCAACCTTTACATCCGCGCACATATAACTGCCCTTGACTGTTAGGGCCATTTCTCCGAGAAGGTCTCCCCGAAGGGTCCCCGCGACAAGCACTTTCCCCTTGAATTGCAGAGTGCCTTCTATATTGAGGTCTTTATCGATAATAGATAGCTGTTCTCTTTTAAGTTTCATTTCAACTGCCTCTAAGATTGAAGATCAACGTTTATCCATCCGAGCACTTTGCTTTCACGCTGTACTAATATTCTATACCGTAGAGGATTTTCGGAGGATGTTTTATTTGGAACTTTATCAGGGATAAGAAATGGTTCACCTGTGATACATTCAATAGAATTTGATCCATTAGGGTCTTTTAGAAAGGTGAATACTCCCATATTATCCTCAATGTTCGTCTTTATATCCATGATTTTAATGGTGTCACTGGCTCCTATTGTTAGGGTTTCGCCCGGGAAGACGCATCGTTTTTCTGTTTGATTTAATTCTACAATGAGATGGTTAAGCAATGGATCTTCCATGTTGATAAAAAGCTTTCCTATTTCAGTGTCTTTCAAGTAGACGATAGCCTGATACTGCTTACCCTCCTTGTCCAAAGAATAACGAGTCATTAAATCTTTGTCGGTATGGATCAGATAGCCCCGGTCTTCACCGGTGTTATCCCTTTTGTCTCCTACAAATCCTTTGAAGTTGACGACAATATCAGTCGAATTTTTTATATTCGTTTCCACATTGACTAATTCGAGGATATCACCTTTAACAATCGTAATAGAACTCATGTTTCGAACAATTCGTTCTTTTCCGTTTACGTTAAGAATGAAATAGCTCACGGATTGAGTCGTAAAATCCGTTTCAAGCGACGCTTCTGAGTGATTGACTACAATGTCAATTTTTCCACAATGATAGTGATCCTTGCGTACTACAGCCTGTGTCGATTCTGTGATACGTAGATTTTTTCGATAGTCATTAACCGTTCCATGGTTGAGAATATCGATACTGAGTCCCCGCTCGTAGTTTGCCTCTATGTGGGATATATTTATGCTATCGCCCTTGCTAACATGAAGTGTATGGCGGTTCGCAACGACAATGGGGTTGTTGTTATTGACAGCGACCACCAGGTACTTCAAAATAGGGGGATCCAGATAGATTCCAGGATTTTCCGGGACAATATCAAAAAGTTCCATAAAGGCATTAATAGCCAGATTGTGATGCCTTACCTTTATCGCTAAGGGGAGCGATTTGCTTGATTCAATACCAAATGCAGGAATTTTATGCTGGTATAAGGCATAATAGGTTGCTGACCGGCGCTGTTCCGCGTGGATTGTGTCATAGGCGGAGGTTCGGTGATTGGCAAAGTGGAAAAAATGTTTTTGGTTTTTTATGTACGAATTAATTTTGTCAACTACATTCCTGGCCATTTCGCCCAGTTTGATAGTTGTTCCGGTTGCCTCGTCATGAAATGTTTCACAGTCAGCAATTATCGATTGCCCGTAACGTTTGGGGTTTCTATTCGGTCCTTCCCATTTATCCGAATAAAATCCGGAACCATCGTGCAGATTTAAGAGGCAGTCACTTTCAGCGATCAACTTCTTGAGAATAGAGACGATCTTTTTTTCAAAGTTTACGTGGGAGTCGTCTCCAAACTTGCGGTTCATGTCTTCGTTGATTTGCCTTCGATTCATGAGAATGGAAAGGAAATTGGCCCGTGGCACAACAATCAAATTCCCTTTTTCCAGGGCTATGTCGGCATAAAGATCGGCAGAGAGAAATCCCCCGGGCTCGTTTCCTTGAATGCCTCCTATGAGAAGCAATGTCTTGCCCGGTGTTTTCCCGTAGATTTTATAAATGTGGAGTTCATAATCGGTTCCCTCGAAAAAAACGTCATGCGTCTTCTGACCCCATGTCACCACCGGGAAAATAAAGGAACAGAACAATATTAGCAAAAGTATAATTGTTGTCGATATAGCTTTATATTTTTTTTCTATATTGGTCATTTTAGTCTGATGTTTCAGCCTGTTGTGGCACTTGAGTTGATATAGAAACGTCCGGCTGTACTGGTTCCGGCCCTTCTAATGTATCTGCTTCTGGTTGCGGTTTCGGGTAATCAAACACCTTTTCCAAGACAAGTTCCCCGGAATAGGAATAAACCAGTACAACTGCCTCTTCCCAGTAGTCTATTGATTCGGTATCCTTTATATAACCTTGGACGATTTTAAAACGAGCGATTGAAAATAACTGGCCTCTTTTAAAATTTATTGGCCTTCCCTCACGCAAGACTCCTTTTGGAGATACACGCCAGGATGTCGGATCCCCTTTGTCAGGTTTGATCAATACAAACGTGTAGCCTGACACCGCCTTTTTTTGTGGCTGCGTGCTTTTTAGAAAAAACTCATATCGGACCCGACTGGTTTTAGGGTTTTTACGCAGTGTGAAATCTTCGACAAGCATATTAATAGTGGTGGGGGGCTGTGCAGCAGGGGATATAGTTTGGACAGGGGGTTCAGCCTGTTTATCCAACGCGGGTTTCAACGGTTTGAGTTCCGGTTCTTTGGGTTCTATTTCTTTTTTAGATGGCTTGGAAGTCTTCTGTTTGGAATAGAGATCTTCCCGCACGATAAGAAGTTGGGCCATAAGATTCTCTTTTTCTTCGGTTGTGCTGTTTAGTTCTGTCTTAACGGCCTCAAGAGAAGATTGTAACTGTAAATTATCGGCCTTAATGGTAGCGTAGGTTATGAGCACGGCAATAGCGCAAAGAAAAGAGATTCCAAGAAAGCTCCCCATCATAATTAAGGAATTCTTTGATAGTTTAATGGATGAAATATTTCCCGACTCTCCCACGCAGAGTATCGTCCATTTTTTGCTTTTTATCTTCAATTTTGAGAGACTATCTTTTTTCAAAGTTCCTCCCATGACTCACGATAGATTTTCCAGTTCTTGCCTACACGTTTTAAGAGTAGCCTTTTTATTCCGATATCTTTATGTCCATCAGACAAATCGTTCTCAGATGCACTATAGGTTTGTCGGAAAGTAACCACTCTTTTGTCTCGCTTTGGCATTATCTGAAGATCATCAAAGGTTATGGTAATCGGGCCGTACAACTTGTTAAAATGTCTTTTGTACCGTTTCCATGCGGTTAGATTCATACCATTAAACCTAAAATCGGATGCATAATACGAGATATATCCTTCCAAATCCTTTTCAGACCATGTCTTAATCCATCCTTTTATGACTTCGGCGATCGCATGGTTTTCGTCACGTATCTGATCAAGTTTTTTAAGGGCGGCAAGTCGCTGATCTTTAGGGTTATTTTTTGTCGGCAATTGCCACGTTTCACCAATTATCCTCCAGTGGTTATCATTCTTAGCCAAGTAGAGTTTTTTTGTTCCTACTATCAGAGTATTGCCTGGAAATGTAACTACTTCATCAAACAGGGCTATTACCGCATTGCTCTGTCTAAACAAAAATACATCGTTTATGTATAGATCGAAGAGGGTTATATCATCTCCCCATTTTTTGTGCAGTTGCTCCCAGGCCTGCCACAAAGGAGCATTAACGGTTGCTTGATCTTTATAGCAGGCCAAATACAGACTATGATTCTTATGTTCGAATGCATGTTTCCACTCGTTCAAGAATGCCAGAAGCCCCTTTTTTTCTTCGGATACTTGATCAATAGGAACCCATTCGATTTTATCCTCTATTACAATAGGAGTACGATTCAGCTTGATATATTTGGAGACCGCCCGGATGTCATCATTATTCATGACAACGCAGCCATTGGAATCACGAGGCATTAATGGCTTATTAGTACCATGAAGCCAAATGCTGTTGCCATCGCGTTCTTCCAATGTGTCAAGAAAGTTCGGGTAATCAATCGGGAAAGCAAGACTCCCGTAAGTAGGAGAAAGCTCTCTTTTACGGAATTCCTTCGTCAAAAAGTAAGCTCCTTCCGGAGTTTTCCGGTCTCCTGATTGTTTTTTATCCCCCTTGTTCATTCCCGTAGAACACGGAAAGCTCCGTTCGACCCGCAAGGTCCCGTCGTAGGCTAAAATAAAGAGTTGCTGCGAAGCCTTTTCAACGATTATTGCGTGGGTTGGGTTGTTCTCGGAATCCAGAGCAATTACCGACCCTGGAATATATCCCATATTCAGTAAACGCTCAGGTGTGTTCTCTTCAGGTTGTTTGAAAGCATGTCCCCCGGATACGAAAAAAGGAGCAAAGATGAACGTCAAACCCCAACAAAACAGGATACTTAACGTATGTATGTGAAATTTCGATGGCTTCACAGCACTATATTTAACACGAACCATAAGAGTTTGCAAATAATTCTCTTGGTATCTCTTGGGATTACCAAGGCTTTGATTAAGTTACTTTTCGGTTTAGTAAAAAAAAATTTTAATAAATTTGATGGCTTTCTTCCCCCCTTTTTAAAGAGGGTAGGGGGATTTCAGATTAATAACTGCTAAAAGAAACTTTTGCTTGTACATCAGTCCGTTAAGGATTGACACGATTAGGTCTCTACTGTAATAGAGAAGCATGAAATTGAACCGATGGGATGACTATTATGCACAAAAAGCTCGAAAAGAAGGTTACTTAGCCAGATCGGTTTATAAGCTTATTGAGATTCAAAAGAAGCGTGCTGTATTAAAGCGAGGCGGAAAAGCTCTTGATTTGGGGGCTTACCCTGGTTCGTGGCTTCAATTTATTTCTAAGGTAGTCGGTAAAACCGGCCTGGTCGTAGGGATAGATATTGTCGCGTTAAAGGGTTCAATGCCGGAAAATGTCCAGTTTATTCAGGCGGATGTTTTGAGTTTGGAAAAAGGTATCCTGGATGAATTTCCCGGCGGATTTGATACAATATTAAGTGATATGGCGCCCAAGACTTCAGGAAACAAGTTTGTTGACACACAGCGCTCATTGCTTCTTTGCAAAGCGGCGCTTAATATTTCCGATAGATATTTGAGACCAAGGGGTGCATTTGTGTGCAAAGTGTTTCAGGGGGATGGTTTTGAAGAATTTTTGGAGATGTCAAAGAAAAGGTTTGAAAAAATAAAACTTATCAGGCCCAAAAGTACTCGTAAAGCAAGCAAGGAGATATATGTTATAGGATTGAGGAATTTGGGAATTGAGGAATTATGAATTGTAAGGAATTTGACAGGTAAGGCTAATGCAAGGGCGGGAAAAAATCTCTAAATTCCTTAATACCCTAATCCCTTAATTTTTGAAGGAGGTCGTATGTCAGGTCATTCAAAATGGAGCACAATAAAATACAAAAAAGGGGCGGCTGATGCCAAACGTGGGAAGGTGTTTACCAAGCTGATCAAAGAGATCACCGTTGCTGCCAAAGTGGGGGGAGGTGATTCGGACAGCAATTCGCGGCTTCGAAGCGCTATCGCGGCCGCTAAAGCGGAAAACATGCCAAAAGATAATATGGATAGGGCCATCAAAAAGGGGACGGGAGAACTGGAGGGTATTAATTATGAAGAGGTTTTCTACGAAGGATACGGCCCGGGCGGCGCCGCGGTCTTAGTCGAATCACTGACCGACAATAAGAACAGAACAGTAGCTGATGTCCGTTATATCTTTAGCAGGTCGGGAGGGAGTCTCGGGGAAAATGGATGTGTTGCCTGGATGTTCAAGAAAAAAGGGCTCATTTTGGTCGAAAAAAAGAAAATAGATGAGGACACCCTGATGGAATTGGCCCTTGATGCCGGCGCTGAGGACATAGCCGAGGATGACGGCAACTTTGAGGTAAAAACATCTCCTGCTGAATTTGAACAGGTCAAAAGCGCCCTCGATGAAAAGGGTATTAAATATGCGATGGCGGAAATCAGTATGATACCAGACAGCAGTGTTAAACTCGAGGGAAAAGACGCGGAACAGATGCTACGTTTAATGGATGCTCTCGAAGACAATGATGATGTTCAGAAGGTATATTCAAATTTTGACATACCTGATGAGGTTATGGAAAGTATAAGTTGATACGAGTTGCGGGTTGCGGGTTACGAGTTTAATTTGGAATATAACACGCAACTCGTAACTCGCAACTGTATGTATCTGTGAAAATCTGTGTCCTATTTTAAAATTCTTTGTTGGGGAGTACACAATGAATATCTGTATCGTTGGTGTTGGTTATGTGGGGCTGGTAACCGGAGCCTGTTTTGCGGAATTCGGTCTTCGTGTTACCTGTGTGGATAATGACAGTTCTAAAATTGAGCTTTTGAAGAATGGAAAGGTCCCTATCTATGAACCCGGCCTGACAGAATTGATTCAAAAAAATGTAAATGAGGAGAGGCTCTTTTTTACAACAGACATTAAAGAAAGCGTCCGTAATGCGTTGGTTGTTTTTATCGCGGTCGGGACCCCCTCCGATTCAACCGGGTCCGCTGATTTGACGTATGTGAAAGAGGTTGCCAAATCGATAGGCCAAACCATGGATGGATATAAGGTTGTGGTGACCAAGAGTACGGTCCCCGTGGGAACCGGTACAATGATAGAGGGCATAATAAAGGAGAACCAAACAGAGCCGTTCTCCTTTGATGTGGCTTCCAATCCGGAATTTTTGAGGGAAGGTTCGGCATTAGAGGATTTCATGCGCCCCAATCGGGTAGTAATGGGCGCTGAAAGTGAACAAGCGATCGCGATCCTGAAGGATCTGTATGCGCCGCTTTATCTTATAGAGGCACCGTTTGTTATTACCAATGTGGCTACCGCTGAGATGATCAAGTATGCGTCGAACGCGTTTTTAGCCACAAAGGTCTCTTTTATTAACGAGATGGCAAACATTTGTGAAAGAGTGGGAGCAGACGTCCATAAGGTGGCGAAAGGTATGGGACTCGACAAGAGAATCGGCTCTAAGTTTTTACATCCCGGGCCTGGTTTTGGTGGCTCTTGTTTTCCGAAAGATACGGAAGCTATTTGCCAAATTGCCAAATCATACGGATATAATTTTAAAATCGTAGAATCGGTAATGGAGGTTAACAAGGAAAGGCCGGGATTAATGGTGGAAAAAATAGAATCGGCCGTAGAAAATATCAACGGGCTCATTGTGGGTATATTGGGCCTCACCTTTAAGCCTAATACGGATGATATGCGAGAGTCTCCTGCCATCCCAATCATTAAAGAACTGCAGAGAAAAGGGGCTAAGATCCAGGCATTCGATCCCATAGGCATGGAAGAGGCGAAAAAATATCTTGACGGAATCGATTATAAACGTGATGCATATGCTGTCGCAGAAGGCGCAGATGTCCTGGTTTTTGTCACCGAATGGAATCAGTTTAGAAATATTGACTGGAGCAAGGTAAAGAATCTCATGCGTAATCCGAAGGTTGTTGACCTGAGAAATATATATGAACCAGCCCGTGTTAGAGGATTAGGGTTTGACTACACCAGCGTGGGCAGACCGTAGATGAGTACTCCACAAAAACCAAAACCTGCCAAACTAATTGTCGGCCTCTTTTTGAACGACAAGGTGATAATTAGAAAAGTGACCGAATCTCTGGCGGCATATTGTGGACAGCCTGACGCGGTCAGCCCATGGCTTTCTTTTCACCACACAGACTATTATGCTCCGGAGATGGGACAGCCTCTGTTCAGGCGTTTGTTCGCATTTGCTGATTTGATAGAACAGGACACCCTATCCGACATAAAGTTGTTTGCTAATAAACTCGAACAGGACTTTATGTCAGGAGGTAAGCGTCTCGTAAATATTGATCCCGGCTATCTCCTCGCAGAACGATTTGTGTTGGCTACGGGGAAAAATTATACACATCGCATATATTTAAGAGATGGAATTTATGCGGATTTGACATTGATTTATAACAAAGGAATATTCCACCCACTTGATTGGACGTATCCGGATTATACAGAAGGAGAGATGTTTACCTTTTTGGAGTGTGTCAGGAAAAAATACTTGTGGCAGATTAAAGGTGACCATTCACCTCACCGCAAAGAACGCAAAGAAAGACCTGAAGTGATAACAGATGTTAATAATATCGAAATCCGAAGCACGAAATCCGAAACAAATTCAAATGACCAAAACACAAAATCCTAAACAATATCATTTGAAAGATTGTACTCTTCATTCATAAGGAATACAGTACTGCGGAAGATTGAATAACGTTTTGAAAATTTAATATTTGAATTTTGAATTTGTTTCGGATTTCGATATTCGATATTCGGATTTAAATTGTTAATGGTCTTTAAAACTTTGCGCCCTTTGCGTCTTTGCGGTGAATTATTGCTTGAGAAAGGATGATAACTAATGATCAAAAGCATGACTGCTTTTGGCAGAAGTGAAATCAAGTTGGATAATAGAGCGATTACAGTTGAAATACGTTCTCTGAACCATAGATATCGCGATATTGTTGTTCGGCTGCCAAGGTACTTGATAGAATTGGAAGATCGTATCAAGAAACTGATCGGATCGCGAATTTTTAGGGGGTCCATCGAACTAACGGTTGATGTCAAACATGACAAAGAATCGGATGTTGATCTGAGGCTGAATGTTCCTCTTGCCGAAGCTTATTATTCTCTTTTGAAAAAATTGAAAGAGACGCTTAAGATTGAGGAGCCCATTTCATTGGATACGATAATTGCCTATGAAGGCATTATAAGTGCTGAATATGTTGAAATAGATCCGGATCAATTCTGGGATGGCCTCTCACTATGTATTGGAGAAGCCCTTGATACAATGGAAGAGATGAAAAGGACGGAAGGAATAGCACTGTGTAAAGATTTGTTGGAGCGTATCAGCGGAATTGAAGAAAGATTGAATAAAATCAGAGAGCAATCATCTTCTCTTTCTTTGATGTATTATAATCGGTTAAAAGAACGTGTTGTAAAATTGACCGCAGATGTGGTAGGGGTGGATACGAACCGTTTAGCGCAGGAAGCGGCTTTTTTGGCGGACAAGAGCGATATTAGCGAAGAGATTGTTCGCCTTTCAAGCCACTTGCAGCAGTTTCGCTCAATAATAGATTCAGAGGAGCCTTCAGGGCGGCCGCTTAATTTTTTACTGCAAGAGATGAACAGGGAGTCGAATACGATCGGTTCAAAAATCGGCGACGCCGAGTTGGCACAGGTCGTGGTTGGGATTAAAAGCGAATTTGAGAAGATCAGGGAGCAGGTGCAGAATGTAGAGTAGTTTCCGCCCAGAAGCGGTAGATTTTATCCCAATACTGCGTTCTCCGCAGGTCTCTATCCTCAACGTATCACAGCTACGCGTACGGTTGAAACCTTTGTGAGGCCATGTTTTGGGATAAAATATAACGCTTCAGGGCGGAAACAGGTAGCA
>JBDRFJ010000133.1:0-2058 GCA_043818915.1 Pseudomonadota bacterium
CGAATAGCCATTGCAGAAATCTATGGCGGTCCCTGGCAAACTTCAACAGAAAATCTCTTTTGTGACATCGATGCGTGATGTGCCAGGCATGACCGGGAATGTAGTGTCGATGTGCACGTGCCATTGAGATTTTCCTATAACCACTATTTTAATATCAAAAATGACATTATAGCCCTAAAAAGACAGGCTTTTTTACGGTATTAAACATATAATCAAATTGTTATCTTGGTGCGACCCCCCTTGTACAATTTTTTGTATGCAATCCCGTAAAGTGTTTCCCGAGTAACACCCTTAGATATTGTGTATTCCATCAATTCCTCTTGAATTGCCTTTTGTAAAGCCAAGGATTCATCAATAAATGTTTCGCATCTGTTAAAGAAATGTTGGCGGCCAGTATCCGTGTAAAGCCCCTCACCTGGAGCTATAATCGAAAGTTGTGTTTGAAGGATTAGGTGGTGTATCCTCCGGGCGATTGTTTTCGCGAGCAATTACCCGGCATTTTAAACCACAAAATGAAAGGATACACACACCATGAGTCAAGATAACGTAATCGATTTAAAAAAGCCAGAACCGTTTGTAGAAGACCCCCTTACAGATATTTTAAGACAAGGAGCAAGACGATTGCTGACAGCAGCGTTAGAAACTGAAATTAATCTTTTCTTGAACCAGTACAAGGAGCTGACCGACGACAAGGGTTATCAAAGGATTGTCCGTAATGGCTATCTGCCGGAGCGTGAGATTCAGACAGGGCTTGGCCAGGTACCGGTCAGAGCCCCTCGCATTCGAGACCGACAACCCGATCCTCAAAATGGCAGGATTAAATTTATGTCCGCCATATTACCACCCTATTTAAGGAGAACCAAAAGCATAAAGACTTTGCTGCCCTGGTTATATTTAAAAGGTATATCTACGGGCGGTTTCTCTGAAGCACTGACAGCGCTCCTTGGCAAAAATGCTCCAGGACTATCGGCTGCAACTATTAGCCGGTTAAAAATAATTTGGCAAGATGAATACAAAAAGTGGCAGCAGCGGGATCTTTCTAAAAAACGATATGTTTATATCTGGGCCGATGGAATTTACTGCAATGTCCGTATGGATGACCGGCAGTGTCTTCTTGTGATTATCGGTGCCACTGAAGACGGCCATAAGGAGTTGTTGGCACTCGAAGGCGGCATCAGAGAAAGCGAGCAGTCCTGGATAGAGATTCTGGTCGACCTGAAGCGAAGGGGCCTTCATGCAGCACCTGAGTTGGCCATCGGGGACGGTTCTCTGGGCTTTTGGAAAGCGTTGTCACAAACCTACGATACCACCCGCTGGCAAAGATGCTGGGTCCATAAAACTGCTAATATTCTTAATAAGCTGCCAAAGAGTATTCAAGCAAAAGCCAAGGATAGACTGCACCAGGTCTGGATGGCGGATGGCAAAAATGAAGCGGAAAAGAATTTTGATGCGTTCATCGAGACCTATAGTACCAAGTATCCCAAAGCTGCTGATTGTTTGGAAAAGGATCGCGATGCCCTGTTATCCTTTTACGATTTTCCAGCGGAACACTGGAGACACATACGTACAAGCAATCCCATAGAATCAACATTTTCAACCGTTCGCCTGAGAACGGCAAAAGTCAGGAGCTGTTTTTCATCTTTAACAGTATTAACCATGGCCTTTCAGCTTTGTCGCTCTGCCCAGAAAAGATGGATAAAACTACATCATCCTGAGCGACTTGGGGAAGTAATCAGAGGCGTAAAGTTTGTTGACGGCCAAGGTTCTCTGCCTCATCGATATAGATTATTGAAAACCGGATCGCCGCCTAATGCCATACACAACTTTTGACAATAACTCGCCTTCCTGCCTGCTCCACCAAGAACTGATTTAACTTCAGCCTCAGTGAATGTGCCGCTTTCACGTGATTTGATTTGAATCCATATTTCACGATTTGGAAGTTCAACAACGCAATCCTCCAAACCTTCCGGTACTATAAAGCCAGCAGGTGATACCCCAGCCCATTGACGGACCAGTAATAACGTTGTGAATAGATGTTGATAATGAAACCCCCGGCTG
>JBDRFJ010000134.1:0-2777 GCA_043818915.1 Pseudomonadota bacterium
TCTGTGCTCTTTGGCAGATATTCCGGCACCTCATTTCGAACAATATCAGAGTGGCTTCCTTGTGGAATTCAGGCAAGATATTTACACGGAGGAATATTTACGCAACCTTGGGTTGAATGAAAGGCAACAGAAGGCTGTCCACCATGTTAAGACTACCGGCAAGATCACAAATCAAGAACTGCGCGAGCTGACAGACGTCGTAATCAGAACGGCCTCACGGGATCTTGAAGATCTTGTTCGCAAAGGAGTGCTGGTGAAAATGGGGAAAACAGGACGCAGTACACACTATGTTTTGGCTTGCAAACTGGACACAAACCGGACAAACAGGACATGATTCAAGCATCGATGCAAACCGGACGTAAACTGGACAAACAGGACATGGCGTCTAATGCCCGAGAGACTATGCGTGCCTGATATGGAACATTTATCGGACGTAACTGTTATCACCTGCTTGGCAATTACTTGGCGATTTTTGGATTAATTAGAAAGGGCACCTTTTTCCGCCTACCTTTGACAAAAGAACAAGTTACCGAACAAGTCGCCGAACAAGTTGGGAAGATGCTTCGGCAGTTTGGGAATAAACCTGTGGATGGAAAATCCTTAAACAAAAATATCGTCTTACAGATAAGGGCAAAGAATGGGTTAAACAGAACCAAACGGAAAAATAATCATGATACATTCTGCGGCCGGAACAGGCTGGCGAGACAAAGACGGATGTTTTGGACAGATTTTTGAGTAAGGCGTTTGATGCTGATGAGTGAGGTTATTGAAATATGACAAAAGACGAATTGATCAAACTCCTTAATGGGCATGAATGGAATAATGTTGAATTTAAGAAAGCTCAGCGCGGTGTGCCTGAGTCCGCCTATGAGACCGTGTCCTCTTTTTCAAATACTGGTGGCGGCTGGCTGGTATTTGGTATCAGGGATTACGACGGCCATTATGAGGTTGCAGGTGTTTTTGAGGTTGACAAAGTTCAGAATGATTTTTTGAGCGCACTACGTGCCGGGAATAAGGTGAATCACGATATTAAAGTCGAAACGGAATTAATCGATGTAAAGGACAAGACAGTTCTGGTCTTTCGCATACCCGAGACATCTCGGCAAGACAAGCCAATTTACCTGAACGGCGATATCCGCCGCTCATTTATTCGCAGAGGCGGTTGTGATCAGCGTTGCACTATGCCTGAAATCGAGCGTTTCCTGCGGGATGCGGCTGAGGAACGCTGGGATGGACAGGTTTTCAGCTATCCACTGGAGGAAGCCTTTCATCGAGAGTCAATCAAATGGTACCGGGCATTGTTCAACGAAAGAAATCCCGGCCATGATGAATCTCTTAGCGATCAGGAATTTCTCCACCAGTGGGGTTACTTAATAAGAAAAGATGAAATATTACAGCCTACCAGGGCATGCATTCTTCTTTTCGGATCCCCGGTAGCAATTCATCAGATGCTTCCCCGACCTACCCTTGATGTTCAATGGATTCCATCAGATCTTGGTGAACCACTACCGGAAATTCGCTGGTTGGACCGTATGGTTTTTGAGGATAATCTCATCATCACGTGGCGTGGACTGATTACCAGCTACATGCAGAAGGCAGAAAAACCTTTCCGTATCGATCCTCACACATTGTTGAGAAATGACGCGCCACCAGAGTACAGAGTATTCCGTGAAGCCGCTATTAACCTGTTGATTCACCAGGATTATGCCAGTCACGGTTTCAAGGCGGTAATCAAGTTTTACCGGAATGTGATTCAGTTCTGGAATCCAGGAGATGTTTTCGGAAATGCCGATCATCTGCTGGAGCCTGGTGAAAAAGAAGTGCGCAATCCCCAGATTGTGGCGGCATTTCGACGACTGGGGCTCTGTGAGCAGGCAGGCACCGGGATGCGGATGGTCTTAAATCAATGGCAGGCATTGGGACATCCTGAGCCGGAGTACGATAATGACCGCTCGCGCAAGACCTTTGAAATACGGCTCCCTTTGGCAAAAGAACAAGTCACCGCACAAGTTACCGAACAAGTTACGGGTGAAGTCACGGGTGAAGTCACGGGTGAAGTTCAGAAATTCTTAAAAATACTGCATACGCCTATGAGCCGCTCAGAAGCTCAGATCGCTCTCAACCTGAAAGGACAAGCAAACTTCAGGGATCGCTATTTGAAGCCGGCTCTGGAATTAGAACTTGTGGAAATGACAATCCTTGATAAACCAAAAAGCCGTTTACAAAAATACCGGCTGACAGAAAAAGGGAAGGCATGGCTTGATAAATACATTGGCAAGGGGAAATAGGCTAGAAATATGAATTGGCATAACGGACACGCTCCAGACATTTATCGGACATAACCATTGGCATTTAATAGGTGATTCTGGCAATTAGTTGGCGTTTTTTAGCAAATTAGGTGTTAAGAGAACTTAAACAAGAGAAAAAAATTATGCATGTGGGGTCAAAGAGGTTCGGACACTGGCTGTTGGCTTAAATTACATTTAAAAAAGGCTTTTTTAGATTATAAAGATTGCAACTTCTTGAAATTCCAAATTTAATTACGATTTAAAATACATTTAGAATACATTTAGAAAGATGCCGATTACAAAAAAATACAACAAGTCCATTTCCGGCGATCTTATCGGTGATATCCGCAGGCTCATTGAAACTGCCAGGCATAATGTTGCCGTTACAGTTAACGCAGGCTTGACCATTCTTTACTGGCAGATTGGCAGCCGTATACGACAGGATATTTTGAAGGAAAAACGGGCGGAGTATGGAAAGGAGATTGTTGC
>JBDRFJ010000135.1:0-2558 GCA_043818915.1 Pseudomonadota bacterium
GAGAAAGAGCCCGGCGGGATTAATGTGGAAGATATAGAGGAGGAAAACACGTCGCATTCAGATGAGGGCGATTCCCCATCAGAGACAGGCGGCGAGAAACCCAGGAAGGAGAAAAAACCTTCTCTCCGGATCGCCACACCAAATGCGGTGGTGAAAAGGCTCAAGTTTGGCGACGCCGGAGTGACATGCTGCCTGGATCACCTGGGAGAGGACGGGCCGGAATGTATGACAGAGGGCACTATTATCTATATCAATCGGGACCACCCCTTATACAAGCGGGAAGCAAAGAAAAGAGAGGCTCACATACTGAACATCGCTCGTCTCATAACCCAGGAGATATCACTGCTGAAAGACCCGGAGAACCCCCGTGAGGCTTACAACCGTCAATCCAAACTGCTTCGGGATGCCTTCAAAGAAAATTGATAAAGTGTCCCTTTTACGGCAGTAATGATAGCCAGTGATCGGCGCTGATTATCATTATCTTCAAGTTACCGTTGGAAACAAGTTTACAGATATCACCTCTATTGACAAGCTGGACCGCCGGGATATTAAGCACGTTTTGAAATTTTATCAGGCTTTTCGCTGCATGATCATCGGATAATTTGGTTTCAATGAGAAGGAACGGGTTTTGATTATTCGAAAGGAGAAAGTCGACTTCTTCCTTGTCCCTGTTTCTGAGATAATGCAAAGAGAAATTCCCTAACCCGAGATCATTCCAGTTGGATACTGCCCGAAAAAGCTCCAGGGCAACCATGTTTTCAAATTTTGCTGCAGGGGAGTCAATTCCGGCATAATCGAAGAGATACAGCTTTTTCTCCTTGGTTATGGCCCTGGATATTTTTCGGCTCCATGGAGATATTCTAAAAATCATAAAAAAGTTCTCAAAAACCTCAATCCAGCTCCTGACGCTGTCAAATGAAACACGAATATCTCTTGCAAGACTTGCCATTGATAACGGGCTGCCGATTTTAGAAGGCAACAGGGCAAAGAGTACTTCCACATCTTCAGAGCTGCGAAGCGATGCAAGATCACGGATATCTTCGCGTAAGAGCTGTTTTTTATAAGTGTTTGACCAAATCTGGTAATAATGGCCGGTCTCATTAAGATATGGGTCCGGAAAACCGCTGAATTGACTAAACCTATTCCAGATCAGTTGCGTTTCATTTGGACAGGTGCGAACTTCAATGGGATTGGACAGGAATTGTTCAAACGATATGTTATTGCCTGCAAGCTCGGCAAGGGTAAACGGCCACAGATAAAAAATAAAATATCTTCCGGCTAATGAATCCCCTCCTTTTTGATACATATCCAACCGACCGCTGCCGGATACAACAAATTTATAATTGCCCTTGTCTCGGTCATATACACTTTTAAGGTAATTCTTCCAGTTTGAATATTTGTGCAGCTCATCAAATATTATCAGCGGGACTGAATTGTCTTTACGATGGACTTCTTCATAAAATGAGGGGTTTTCAACCAGTTTTCGCTTCTCGTCAAGAATATCCCAGTTAAAATAAAGTGAATTATTGAAATCTTCAGACAAAATCTGTGTAAATGTGGTTTTGCCCGCCTGCCTTGGGCCGGCAATAAAAACCATTTGCTTATGTGCGGAAAGCCTTTCCCAGATGTTTTCGTATATTTTCCTCTTCATGACTGACAATATAAGGCCATAACCCAATATTGTCAAGACAATATTGGGTTATGGCTCAATATTGTCAATTCAATCTCAGGTCGGCATGGCGTAGCCTTTAATTAATCGGCCTAACCCACTACATCGGGTAGTGGTATTATAATAACGTTCTAACAGTTGAGTAATTACTTCGCCATAAGTGATCTAAAGTGACTAAAGTGAACTAAAGTGCCTAAAGTGAACTAAAGTGCCTAAAGTTCAAGGTAATATTTAACATTTTCAAATTGTCTAAAGTTCTCGATCAAGGTCTTGGCTGAGCGAACTGTTACTGTGCCTCTCGAAGGCAGGACGGTCGAATCCTTTGAGCACATATTCCCCAAGTCCCTTGGTCTGATTTGTCGTGTAGGCATTGTGAAAGCATTCATCATAAAAAGTCACGAAGTTCCTTAACTTTAGGCACTTTAAACTTTAGGCACTTTAGGCACTTGAATCGTCGAGTAAACACTGGCAACTGATCACTAACCACTGACCCCTGATGACCAATGATCGGGTTGAAGATCGATTATTTTCGATTGTTGCTGTCCGCCGGAAATACCGATACGCTCGGGTTCAGCCAGAGGCTCGCCATGAATAGTCCGCATATGGTTTTTCCATCCTGTATCTCGCCTCTCTGGATCATGGCAATCGCATCATCGAACCGGACTTCATGCACGTGAAGGATCTCATCCATATCCAGATCTTGCCTGGCAGGGGCGAGATCGGTTGCTGAGAAGATATGGATGCGCTCGTCCGAGTAGCCGGGAACTGGCGTAATTTCCCCTAATTTCTGCCATTTATTCGCTGAAAACCCGGTTTCTTCAACCAGTTCCCTTTTAGCGCATTCAAGAGGTGACTCATTCGGGTCTAAGGTCCCGGCGGGAATTTCCCA
>JBDRFJ010000136.1:0-52689 GCA_043818915.1 Pseudomonadota bacterium
CTGGGACCGCTCATGGTCCCGTCTGTTGGAGCCGGGAGTTTTATAAAGGATTGGTTCGCTCGATTCACGGACTTCTTTGGCGGAAAGTCCAAATCGTATCGGCGCACCTACGAAGAATTGCTCAGCGCCGGACTTACAGAAATGACCCGGCAGGCCATAGCACACGGCGCCAATGCGATTATCAACCTGAGGATAGAGACTACCAATATCTCTGGAGGAACCTCCCTGATATCTATCCTCTTGTACGGAACGGCCGTTGTTATTAATCCGGATACTTCCGATGGTGACTAAGAATAAAATTCTAACGCTTTCACTAATATTGGCGCTGTTGCTCTCGCTCTTCATGGGCCTGCAAGACCTTGCAGATCTTTCAGCATGCGGCACAGCTTCATGCGAAAAAGTGCACGCCTCTTCATTTGGGAGCATGTTTGGCATTCCCTTGGGCCTGTGGGCGGTTCCGGGTCTTCTCATGGTTTTGTTTTTCCACCTGAACAAAAAGAAAAATATGGCTTCCTGCGCCCTGGCCGCAATGCTGGGCGCGGAAATGTACCTGACATTTGTTCAGCTCTATTTTATTCATGGGATTTGTCTGTACTGTTTGTCTTTTCTCGGGCTTCTTTTTTTGTCTTTTGCCCTCGCAGTCGATAAATCGATGTTCCTAAAGGCCGGACTGATCACCTGTCTGTTCTTTTTTTCTTTCCACTTTTTCTTCTTCTTTCCGGATTTTCAGCCCCGGTGCACATTGGCACAGATACCCGCGGACACCCGTGTCGAGGTGTTCGGGTCTCCTTCATGTCCGCATTGCAAGGAGGCGATCACACAGCTCAAGGCGATCTGTTCGGACTACGGCGCTGATCTCGTGCTGAGACCCGTGCCCCTGTCACCGGCTGACTACGAACCTACGCTTGACTGGGTATGCAGCATCTTCTTTGAGGAAAAGACAGAAAGCGCAAGGAAAGTGGGACTAAAGATAGTATGGGAAAACGAGAGAAGGCTGAAAGAACTGGAGACTGAAAATGAAACGACAACCGGCCTCCCCGTCATCCTCGTTACAACCTCTCAAGGCACGAGACTCTTCAGGGGATGGCACGATCGCTTTACGGACAGTCTGTGTCAGCTACTCGAAAATAATCCTCTGGTTGGCAGGATTGACATGAATGCAATAGGGCATATCACAGGCAAGGTATGCGCTCCAACAACGTGTAATTTAAGGCAACAATGAAACAGCTGCAACAAATAGTCACAATGTTATCCGCATTGTTCCTGCTTTCAGGAAACGCCTCCGCCGCCGTCCATGATCTGGGAACGTTTGGCACGACCTACCCTATCTCTGAAAAGGACGCTATTGAGGAGATCAAGGACAAGGCGGACAAGACAGATTGGGGCAAATATTTCAATAAAGACAAAATGGAAGAGACCGTCAAAGGATACCGTCCTGACAATATTGCGCGGTTGCCGAGGGCCGCAAAAAACAGAACCTTCAACGTAGATATGAGCTATACCCTTGATTTTGACATACCCGACGGAAAAGGAGGCATCCTCTATCCAAAGGGATACACCTTCAATCCGCTCGATTATGTGCAGTGGCCCAATGTCATGGTGGTTATAGACGGATCAGACAAGGACCAGGTGAGGTGGTTTACATCTTCACAACATCTCACAGATTACAGGACAACGCTTCTTATCTCGGGCGGCGGCTTTTGGGACCTGTCCCATAGTTTGAAGCGGCCACTGTTCTACGCCACGCGACAAATAGCAGAAAGATTTCAGCTAAAGGCGGTCCCCTCGGTGATCCGACAATCAGGCAGATATATGGAGATCAAAGAAATTGAGATTAACAGCAAAGACAAAAAGAGCCGCTCTGATCCTGACATCAGTCCTGTGTCTGTATCTGTCGAGTGAGGCTGGAGCAACCTGCGCCGGCATCTTCCTGAACCCGATTACGGATGTGGACTGGCAGTGCATCTTCCCCATAAAGGTAGCGGGCATGGCGTTGATGGGATCCGATCTGCCGGATGCCCCTGATCCGGCTATGGTCCCGATATGCGTGTGTCCGACACCCATAGGAATCCCTCGACCGGGAATACCGATCGCTTTCTGGGAGCCTGCCCGGTTCGTTGAGACCGTGAAAGACCCATTTTGCTTTCCGTCGCTCGGATTTGGAATGACAAATATCTTCGATGCCGATCTGGGTGGAACTAACACCGGCATGGGAAACCAGGAAAGCATGTCCACGTTTACCCAGGCGCACTGGTTCATCTTCCCGGTCTGGACTATGATGGAGCTGCTAATTGACCTTGTGTGCCTGGAACATTCCGGCTTCGATCTGGCCTATCTTACCGAGGTCGATCCGCTCTGGAACGACGACCTCCTTGCGTTCATCATCAACCCCGAGGCGTTGCTCTTTGCAAACCCGATTGCGCAGCTGTCATGCGTCGCAGACAGCGCTGCCGCTGCGGCTGGTTTGCCCCTGGCTCCCCTTTTCTGGTGCATGGGCTCGTGGGGAAGCGCGTATCCGCTCACAGGCCACATGAACGATGATGACTATGTCCAGGCCAACGCCGGGGCCGGGGCAAGGATGATCTACAAGCTGGGGCGTGAAGGCCTGTTGTGGGATGTAGGGATAAATCTTTGCGCGGCAATGCCGACCCCCATCTGGGTCAAGTGGAATTACCGCATGCAAATCGCAAAACCGATACGAAGCATAAGCTGTATGCCGATAGGGAGAACCGGCCTCATGTGGGCGTTTGGGAAAAACCCGGCTCTGGGACTTACCAATAGCGCCGACAATTTCCTCTTTATAGTCTTTCGCAAAAGGGCGTGCTGTGCGTTTTAGTCAGATGAAAAAGGGAATCACATCACTGCTTACCCTGAGTCTTGCGGCTCTTTTAGTGCCAATCCGTGCCTATGCCGAGATCCCCGATGCCCTGAAAACGATCAAGGTATACGGAGAACTCCCCTATGTGGTGAACGCTCTTGAGCGTCTGGCCCTGATAATGTCGGATGCAGCGTATCAAGGTCTCTTTTTCGGGATCATTGTCATGTTGCTGGTGGGCGGCGCCTTGTTCCTTCTGGGAAAATCGGTGATTGGAGGTAAAATCTCGGCATTGATCTGGGTCTCGCTCTTTGGAACGCTTCTCTGCGGGGTAATCGTCTATCACACATTCATACGCAATACTACCACGGTGCTGGTAACGGACGAGACCATAGGAGGCAAGTTCAAATCGGTTGGAGGAATCCCTGACGGTGTTGCCTTTTTGGCCGGGCTGATGAACAAGATAGAGTCGGGCATTGTCGAGATGATATGGACAGCGGGCGATGTGGAGGGTTTCAGGGAAGAGGCGGGCGGCATCGGCTTTAACATCATCAATAAGGCGTTCGGCAACGGAGTGGATCTTTCCATGGTCGACCCCGACACAGGCACAGGCAAGTATGTCAATATGTCCATAAGGCGATACATAGAGGACTGCTTTTTATTCGAGGTCGGCAGGCCCGGAAGCTCGGTCAACGTCAATGACCTCAACAAGAATACCGATTTCACGGGAATCCTTGCCTTGGCCGCCAATCCCGCCATCTTTACCGTCTGGTACGACGCCGGCAATCCGAATGGCGTTTCTCTCTCCTGCAGACAGGATTGGCAGAATTTTCTCTCTCCCTACCTGACCGGTCTGACCGCCGCAAGCGCGACTGTCGGCACATTCTGGACACACAGGTGCGCCGAAGCGGATCTGGCCCAGAGAAACTATATAACTTACGGAGGTCTCAATATTGAGGATATATGCAGGGATAAGGTGGACAGCCTTCTTTCATCTCTCCTGGGTGCGGCAGTAACGTCCGACCAGTTGATGCGCCAGTACCTGATAGCGAGCGAGCTTGACAGGGTAGTTCGGGAAGGCGCTCCCGATCAAGTGGTAAGAACCATAGGAAACTACAGAAAAGGCGTTGACATGCTCGGGGCAGGCATCATGCTCAATGAATGGCTGCCGATCATAAAGGGGGTCTATTACGCGATATTCCTCGGTCTCTTGCCCTTCCTGTTTCTGCTGATCCCTACTCCCTTATTTCCCCGCGTTGTAACATTTATCCTCGGCAGTTTTGTCTTTCTCAGCTCATGGGGAATATGTGACGCCATTGTCCACAGCACGGCAATGGATTACGCGGCAAACACCTTCAGGGAGATAGCTGATGGTCAACTCGGCCTGAAGTCGATGTTGCTGTTTGAAAGCGAATCTTACAAGGCCATGGCCGCATTCGGGGCATCGCGCCTCATGGCGCTTTCCATGGCCGCAGTGATGAGCGCCACACTTATAAGGTTCGGAGGGTCAGCTTTTGCCCACATGATCCACCGCAGTCCCATTGCCGCCGGTTCTCACGGGAGAGCCGCAGCTGAACTCACATCCCAGGGCGATCCTGCCACGCGCGCCTCATATGAAAGAAATATCAGCGAAGCTTATCCCACGCAGGCCTGGGCAAACGATTACTCGTTCAGAGACCGAGTGACCGCCGGAACATACAAGCGCATGTCCGGTACTGAGTCCAGCCTTCAAACTGTTGATCGGCTTGGCGGGGCTAAGACCGCCGCGGTTAAGATGGGTGGAGTGGCCGGCATGCAGGCCACGGACCAGGTCATAAGAAAAGGAGAGGTACAAGCTACGGCCCATCGTGCAGGCGTCACGGAAGATCATGTGCAGCATATTAGAGGAGCGGGACAATTCTACAACGAGACATCCAAGATGGCCATAAGAAAAGGCCTCGATGAGATTGCTACGACAGGCCACATGTCCCCGGAGACACAAAAGGTTCTAAGCAGTATAGCGCAAGATGACACTGGACGCGCAATGCTCGCTTCCCAGGGTATCGGCAACAGGGTGATCAAGCCGGAAGAGGCAAAGCACGTCGCGAAGTTCTTTGCCGATCACGGTAAGGAAATCGACACCGCGAAACTCGCCGGTGCAACGGCACAGATGAATGTGTGGACGGACGAAAAGGGTCAGGTTCACCCTTCCCTGCTGGCAACTAAGGAAGGTGTTGAACAGGCCAGCGTCAACCTCGTAAGTGAGAAAACAGGATCCACCAGGCAAACGTTAAATGAAGACAGGTACCGTGGAGTCTACGTAGATGCAGATGGAGTTAGCCGTTACGCTAACTTTATCTTCGCCACCGATGAGATGGGCCATAGGTACGTTTTATCGGGATCTACCGATAGAACTATAAAGGAGACGCAAGAAGGCTTCTTCCCAGGACCGGATGGCAAGGGGTTTTCAGGATTAAGAACTGCAACCAGGTCACCCGAAGGTGGTGTCTTGGACAGTACAGTTGTCAACAGGGATAGTGCCCTTTGGGATAGAAGCAAGAGGTTCACCGGTGGATACTTTTATGACAATTATGTGAGCGCATTGCTGCAAGAACATGGGCATGACAGATTTGCTCAAGGAGCGGGGAGGGTTAAGGGGCTTGTGGGAGATGTGTGGAATCATCTTGGTCCAGTTAGACATATTGGAAATGCTTTGAGGCCATCTAATGCAAGCCCCCACGCAGGAACCAGGAGGTAAACAATGGAGGGGAAACAAGTTAAAATGCAAGATGCGAAGGGACAAAAACCCCATATTCACAAAAACTTCGCTTATAAAACAGTCTTTGTAGGAGACGGGTTAATTTTGTTGTTTGAGGAAATCAAGCCGTTCACAGCTCAAGATGTCAGGATCAACCCTTACAATGGTGACCTATTTATTGAGTTAGGTAATAATGTGGCGTTAGTCACAGACAGAATACTAAAGCATTTTATAAAGACAAGGCACTTGTTTTTGTATAAAAGTCCATTCTCAGCCTATGAGGCTGAAGAGCAAAAACTTGCTTTTGAAGCAGAACCTGAAGTTTTAGCCAGAATACAGGGAGCCTGGGAGATAACAAAAAGAATGGGCGAAAAAGAGACTTGTTCCTCTTAGAGCTTTAGCTTGGCCAATTGTTTTTATCCTGGTCCCTTATGTCAGGGAAAAATTTTCCAGTACTAAAAAAACACCAATCAGTATATGCTTCCTCTTCTTTTATATCTTCCTGTCGCTGAGGTGGTATCTTACCAATGCCAAAGCACATTTTCTCAATAACAGTGAGCAGTGCATACACCACGAGATACACCACCATTCCCAACAAGCCGAACTTGTAACTGCTGGGCTTCAGCACATTTGTTCTTTTTTGCCGGGCTTCTATTCTGAAGAGGACAAGCGCTGCACACAGTGCAGTAACTATGAGCGAGATTATTATGAATTTGTCCATGGTACACGGCTCCTGTTATTCCCCACAGGGAGGTGGCTGGGTTCGTCCATTCTGCGCCCTTTCCGTTGCATCTGAGGGCGGAGATTTATACTTCCCATATGTAAAAGGCTAAAGGCAAATCTTAAGCATGTCAAGAAAAAATAATGGAAATCAATAGCGTTGACATCACCCCAACAATACTTTATCTTCTCCATTCAATTGACATTTCCCAGGAGGACACATGAACAAAGCGGATCTCATAGAGGCTCTAAGCAAGGAAACCGAACTCGCCAAAAACAAGGCGGAACAGGTCGTCGATATATTCTTTGATGAAATAACAGAGGCTCTTGCAAATGGAGAAAGAGTCGAGATCAGGGGTCTTTGTAGCTTCTACGCTAAGAAGTATAAAGGGTATTCCGGACGAAACCCGAAGACCGGAGAAAGGGTTGGGGTGAAGGCGAAGAAGCTGCCCTTTTTTAAGTGTGGACAGGAATTGAAGAAGAGAGTGGATTATTAAGAAAGATAAGAACCGCTATTTGCTCAACTTATGGTCCTATGAGCGATTCCGTCCATGTCTGATTTTGTCCAATTTGTCAAGGACGTCCCCGACTTGTCCGGACATTACTATTACTTCACTTCAATGACGAGCGGGGTAAACCTCACGGTCATGGACTGTTTCAAGAATCAACTCAGCTATCAGTTCGTTATCTGGTTCCAAGTTATATGCTCCGCTGTGTGATGGGTCATCATCTTCTAAGGGGTCATGGAGAACCTCAATGTTTCGTCTATCTGAACTTTCTGTTAGGACCTTTTCACGAACCTCACCAACATTTAGGACAGCTATTTTTGCTCGCGCTCCAACATTCAATTTTGCGGAGTAAATATTTCGAATTTCAATAATTTCGTGTTCTCTGCTTGAGCAGTTGAGAAATTCTAACCAATTTACAGATAAACTTTCTTCATCTGATCGCAACATGAAAGCGGTGGCCTGAATTTGCTCATCTGCGACTTGTCCAGGTCTGCAAAATCTGGCAATGTGATCCGGGTCCGGTATCCGATCACCTTTCACTCTGAAATCCAATCTCCTATACAATAAGGTGTCACAGTTTCCATCAGAATATCAATTGTTGCTACTCCGGAAATCCTAATTTTTCGTTCCGGATGCCTATCATTCGGTTTGAATATAACAAAGCGAGCATCCGCATTTGGTAAAAAATGAATACTGAACACTCGATTTTGTTCGGCCCTCCATGAAGCATAGATGTTGTAGTCAGGCGTTAAAGAAATAGTTGGGCACTTTAGATTGATATGTAACTGAAGAAAATTATTAAAATTGCGAAGCGATTCAGCCGCTATTCCAACACAGTCAGGATCTTCTTCCTTTGCATCATTAAACAAAGTGAGAAGTCTATTTGCCAAACTTTCCCCATACAAAATTGATCTCGACCTTTTAATCCGGAAAATTAATTCTTGTACTTGATCCTCTTCGCTTTTAAGTAGAGTCGATTGTGTAATCGAGTCTTGGCTCTCCGGTAAATCAATTATGGAAGTGTCGGATTCCTCCTGGTTAACGAATGGCGTGTTTCTATAGCGAGCCATTTTTGAAGATAATTTCGGCGAAAAAACCCACGCTCCAGTATATGGATAGTCGCTTGGAGAATTATCTTCAATTGATTGGTTTCCGTATATAATGCTGGGGACTTGTGCTGGATCAAACCCGTTAAGCATTTTATACAAATCAATCTCAGGCATTTTCTTCTCGCTCCCATATTTCTTGAATTTCAGGGGTTGTTAGATCTGTAAAACCTCGGACTATCCATTCATGTGCTAAGTCAAACCATTCACGAATACTTTCTTTTCTCGATGATTCGTCAATTCCTCGCGTCTTTAATTCGAGAACAAGCAAAGGAACTTTGTCTTCAGTTCGTATCGCTTGTTTTAAACTAACGATCAAATGCCCCTTCTTTTCCGGCAAAGGAAATTCTTTCTGCCAACCAACTTTTTCGGGTTTCGGTAAAAACCGCTCTTTTGTTTTCTCCCAAGCATAATCCGAAAATATTTTTGGAAGGTCATCAATCGTATTCCATCCCTGTCCCTTTGGGATATGGTTGATATAGCTAAGTTCATACTCGATTGGCATAAGCTCGCCGAACTCAAATTCATCAAAAAAATTTGCGATATTATTCAGCACACGCTCGAAATTCTTGATGACGTGGTCATATCGAGGGTAATCGCTTTGTCGGCTTCGCCAATTGAAATAAAATCGATCAAACTGAAATTGTACCAACTGATCATCCGATTTATTTATAAACCATACTCTCGGCAAGGGCATTCCTGTTGCCTCATCAACCACTATTGAACCTTTAGTAGATGCTATCGGTGGGGCATGTTGGATAATCGGATAATCAGCGCGAAATTTTTTCCAAAGAAGACCGATATGGGGTATACGAAGCTTATCAGGAGTATGAAACCGCATCCCACAAACAACTTCGTTAACAGGAGGGTTCTTATAACTTGGAAGAACATCTGATGAAAAGGAACTTTCGACTGTGTGAGCCATAAAAAGATATTACTCCCTTAATTTATGAAAACCTACATCGTAGGTTAATAATAAATACCCCTTATGTCAATACGAAACTCTCTATCTGTCAATAGCATTTCAATATGTCCGGTTTGTTGATTGTCTAACGGATGTGGGAAGGGTATTTCGGTCTCTCCTCTCTTTGTATTCTGCCCGGAATAACCCTTCCGGCAACGGGCACGTGGTCAAGCAAAAAGGTTTCGGCACGCCTTAATTTGGCTCGTGTCAGCTTAACAATTCATAGAGCACATAAGCTCCCTGAATATTGGGATAGCGGGTGTGGCCACGAATCATTATGCTGTTGATGAAATATCACAGGCTCTTGCAAATGGCGACAGAGTTGAGATCAGGGGGCTTTGTAGCTTCTATGTAAAGAAGTACAAAGGGTATTCCGGACGAAACCCCAAGACCGGAGAACTGGTCGAGGTAAAAGCTAAGAAGCTGCCCTTTTTTAAGTGTGGGCAGGAATTGAAGAAGAGGGTGGATTATCAAGAAGGATAATAGTTACTATGTGCTCAACTTATGATCCTATGGGCGTTACCCCTGTGAAATAAGTTTTGTCCCCTATTTCCCACACGTTTCTGGTGAAGAATGAAGACCTGACCCTTCTGCCTTGTGGAATCGGCCACTCCCGCGGCTCTGACCGAGCTGGCCGAGCGCTATGAAGCGATTGCCATAGAACTGAGAAAGTCGGCCTAACAGTTTGCTTGATCAGACCGGGGCTCCTCCGAAGGTCCCTCACCCATGCGCAGAAAGCCCTTCATTTTTTGCTTGCCGTGCTATCGCATGTGTTATAATATTCCATTCGCAATCAAAGGCGGTGAACTCCGACTGCTGGCAAAGGAAAGAGTGATGGCAATAGACGATCAGAATCTTCCCGAATTGGTGAAGGAAGTCCGAAGGCAGTTGGCCTTGAGTCAGGAAGGTTTGGCCCGAGATCTCGGTATCAGCTTTGCCACCGTGAACCGGTGGGAGAACGGCCAGGTAAAACCGTCGAAGCTGGCCAAGGCGCAGTTCGACAATTTCTGCGCCAAGATGATCAGGCAGGGAAAACTGAAGCTGTCCGGAGGCGACAAGTGAGCAAGACCAACAACGGAGAGGATTCCAAGGAATGACCACTCCCTACCATGCCCGTTTCTTTGCGAACGAATTGACTCGTCAAGGTGGCGAGGGTGTGGAGCGTCTCTCCAGGTCTCTCTTCGATGCCTGCGTTGACCTGAACCCCCACCAGATTGAGGCTGCGCTCTTCACGTTGCGGTCACCCGTTTCCAAGGGCGTACTGCTTGCTGACGAGGTCGGTCTCGGAAAAACCATTGAGGCGGGGTTGGCCATCTGCCAGAGCTGGGCGGAACGACACAGGCGCGTCCTTGTTATCTGCCCGGCATCACTGAGAAAACAGTGGGCACTGGAGCTTGAGGAGAAGTTTCACCTGCCCACCTTAGTTCTCGACGCCAAAACCTACCGGGAGCAGATACGGGATGGAAACCCCAATCCCTTCACGAACGACCGCATCGTTATCTGTTCGCTGCATTTTGCCAGCAGCCGGGCGGCTGAAATCAAGCCGATCCAGTGGGACCTCGTGGTCATCGACGAGGCGCACAAGTTACGTAATGCCTACCGGCAAAGCAACCGAATGGGCCAAAACATCCGCTGGGCACTGGAGGACCGCCGCAAAGCACTTCTCACCGCAACGCCTCTTCAGAACTCCCTTCTGGAGTTGTACGGCCTTTCGACCATAATTGATGAACGTATCTTTGGTGATCTTCCGTCCTACCGGACCCAGTACGTCAACGTCGGCGGCAATCTCCAAGAACTTCGCGGAAGGATCGAGTCCTTCTGTATGCGTACCCTTCGGAGCCAGGTCGTTGAGTACATCCAGTACACGGAACGTAGGCTAATCACTCGTCCGTTCAAACCAACCGACCAAGAGCACAAGCTCTACGAGGCCGTTTCCGATTTCCTGAAACGCGACGACACATATGCCCTTCCTTACCAGCAACGCCATCTTACGGCGTTGATCGTTCGGAAGTTGCTGGCATCGTCCTCCCAGGCGGTGGCCGGAACGCTTGAGGTCATGCGGGATCGCCTCATCGCCATGCGCGACCAGGTCAAGACCGAGGCAACGTTGGCCGAGCGGATTATCGAAGACGAGGAGATTGAGGACGATCTGCTTGACGAACTTCTGAACGGCGAGAGCGATGAGGCTCCGCTCGAAACCGCTACCGAGCCGGAAAAACCCGTCAAGATTGACAAGCATAAGCTGAGTGCTGAGATCGAAGAGTTGGCCCGGTACATCCACTGGGCGCGCAGCATCGGTATCGACACCAAGACACGGGCGCTTCTCAAGGCTCTGGAGATCGGCTTTTCCGAGATGGAGAAGACTGATGCACCTCAAAAGGCGATTATCTTTACAGAGTCGCGGCGGACCCAGCAGTTCTTGCAGGATTTCCTGGAATCCAACGGCTACGCCGGTGGGATGGTGACATTCAACGGCACCAACAGTGAACCGGAGTCTACGCGTATCTACGACCAGTGGCTGGAAGTCAACAAGGAAAGTGGAAGAGTTTCCGGCTCGAGACCCATCGACGTGCGCACGGCCATCATCGAGCATTTCCGCGACAACGCAAGCATTATGATTGCCACGGAAGCTGCCGCCGAAGGCATCAATCTCCAGTTCTGCTCTCTCGTTATAAACTTCGATCTGCCCTGGAACCCACAGCGCATTGAACAACGCATTGGGCGTTGCCACCGTTACGGCCAAAAGCACGACGTGGTCGTCATCAACTTCCTGAACGAGCGCAATTCAGCCGATCGCCGGGTCTATGAACTGCTGAACGAGAAATTCAACCTCTTCACAGGCGTGTTCGGCGCTTCAGACGAAGTACTCGGCAGCATAGAGTCCGGAGTGGACTTTGAACGCCGTATCCTGGACATCTACCAACAGTGCCGCACGCCGGGGGAGATCGAGTCCGCCTTTGAAGCCCTGCGCGCGGAACTGGACGAGGCCATCGCTTCGCGCATCCAGGAAACGCGGCAAATCCTGCTCGAGCACTTTGATGAAGACGTGCATGCTCGACTTCGCGTAAATCTCACCGGCGCTCAGGAGCAGCTCGACCGCGTAGGCCGCATGTTCTGGACCTTGACGCGCTTCATCCTGGGCGGCAAGGCAGCGTTTGATGACCAGGCGCTTTCATTCCGCCTAACCGACCCACCGCTGCCCTCGGTCCACTCAGGTACATACCACATGATTTCGAAGGATCGGGAGAATGTCTCCGGCGAGTTCCTTTACCGCCTGGGGCATCCGCTCGGCGAGTTCGTCATCCAGGCCGGGAAGGACTACCCGACGCCCGTGGCCAAGGTGATGTTTGATATCTCCGGCCACCAGGCGAAAATCTCGGTGATCGAGGACCTCAAGGGTAAGTCCGGCTGGCTGATCCTGCAGCGGCTCATCATCGATTCCTTCGAACGAGAGGAATACCTGCTATTCTCGGGTTTCGACGACAACGGCAGGTCCCTCGGCCAGGAGACTTGCGAGAAGATCTTCAATTGCAGAGGCCAAGTGCTGGGCACACTCGATGTGCCAGAGGGCGAGAGGCAGCGCCTGGTGGCGGATGCCGACCGACACGCCAAGGCCAGCATCAGCAAGTCACTCGAGCGTAACAATCATCATTTCAACGAGGCCCGGGGGCAACTCGAGAAGTGGGCCGATGACATGGTTTTGGCCGCCGAAAAGGAGTTGCGCGATACCAAGGAGCAAATCAAGGCGCTCAATCGCCAGGCGCGGCAGGCCACGACCGTTGAGGAGCAACACCAGCTCCAGGAAAAGATAAAGGACCTCGAAAAGAAGAAGCGTCGCCAGCGACAGCGCATCTTCGATGTGGAGGATGAGATCATGGAAAAGCGCGACTTGCTGATCGACGCGCTTGAAAAACGCATGCAGCAGCGAACGGAAAGCGAGCCGCTTTTCACTGTCCGTTGGCAAGTGGTTTGAGGGAGATGCCGATGAATGACATTACTACTTTCACCAGCGACAAAGAACGTTTGGAAGAGATATTGAAAGCCGTTGCCCAGGGCAAAATCCAGCTACCGGAGTTCCAGCGCGGCTGGGTATGGGACGACGTCCACATCCGCAGCCTTCTGGCCAGCGTTTCTCTTTCCTATCCTATCGGCGCGATGATGGTGTTGGAAAACGGAAACCCGGATGTACGTTTCAAGCCTCGCCCAATAGAGGGTGTTGAATTGGACGGGGAACTTGAACCAGAGCGTTTCGTTCTTGACGGTCAGCAACGTCTGACCTCTCTCTATCAGACGTTGTCATACGGTAAAGTGGTCAAAACAAGAGATGTTCGCAAGCGGGACATCAAGCGGTGGTATTACATTGACATGTGCAAGGCTCTCGATCTCAACCTGGATCGAGAGGACGCCATTGTAAGCCTTCCGGAAAATAAAATAATTCGGAATTTCCGCAACGAAATCCTCGAAGACTATTCGACAAAAGAAGCTGAATACAAGTGCCATCTTTTCCCGGTTTGGCAGGTTTTCGACTCCGCTGGCTGGCGTCGTGAATTCAATAAGTTTTGGCAACATTCCGAGGAAAAGATCAACCTTTTCGATGAGTTCGAAAGGAGGATCATCGAGCGTTTCAAGCAGTATCTCGTCCCGGTTATCAAATTGTTCAAGAACACCCCGAAGGTTGCCGTCTGTCAGGTTTTCGAAAAGGTCAACACGGGCGGCGTCTCCTTGACGGTTTTCGAACTGGTTACCGCCAGCTTCGCCGCCGACGGATACAACCTGCGTGAGGACTGGGAAGGCAAACGCAACATTCGCGGTCAAAAAATAAGTAAAGGGCGTAAGGATCGAATCCATAATCAACCCCAACACAAGGTTCTTCGAGCTGTCGGCGCCGATGAACTCCTTCAGTCCATCACTCTCCTGACGACGTACGAGCGCAAACAGAACGACCCGGAAGCAGCGGTCAGTTGCAAACGCAACGATATTCTCAAACTCACCCTTGGTGAGTATCAGAAGTGGTGTGATCAGGCTACCCAGGGGTTTATCAAGGCGGGAAAGGTTCTCTTCCAACAGAAGCTCTTCACCAGCCGGGATCTGCCTTACAGCACACAGGTCGTCCCATTGAGTACAATCCTTACGATATTGGGTGACAAGGCCGACATCGACACCGGGCGTGAGAAATTGATCCGCTGGTACTGGTGCGGTGTCTTCGGCGAGCTGTATGGAGGCGCCATCGAGACGCGGTTTTCAAAAGACTTGGTCGATGTCCTGGGTTGGATCGGCGGCGGCGGCGAACCAAAAACCGTCGAAGACTGCAACTTCTCCCCAACGCGGCTCTACACGTTGCGCACGAGAAACAGCGCGGCCTACAAAGGGCTCTATGCCATCCTCATGCGCGACGGGGGTCTCGATTTTCGCACGGGCGAGGCGATTGATGTCCAAGCGTACTTTGAAGACTCCATCGACGTCCACCACATCTTCCCCCGCAAGTGGTGCCAGAAGGAGAACATAGAGGCGCGCTATTACGATTCGATCATCAACAAGACGCCTCTATCCTACAAGACCAACCGCATCATCGGCGGCAACGCACCGAGCGTTTACCTCAAGAGGCTTAGGGATGATACCGGGATGACCGAGGCGCGGCAGGATGAAATCCTATCCTCCCACGTCATTGACGTGGGCGCGCTTAAGAGCGACGATTTTCGGGCATTCTTCGAGGCGCGAAAGGAAGCCTTGCTATTGCGCATCGAAGCGGCAACCGGCAGAAAGATCGGCCGAGAGGACCAGGAAGAAATTGCTCTCGTGGAAGCAGATGATCCCACTGAAGATTCAGAAGAAGAGGGTGAAAACGAATGAAATCTTTTCAAAAGCTAAAGACTAAACTCGCCGAGTTGTTCCAGCTCGACCAGGCCGATCTGGACTTCGGCATTTACCGGATCATGAACGCTCGGCGGGACGAGATCAACCGATTCCTGGAAAGTGATCTTCTGCCCCAGGTCCGGGAGGCGTTTGGTGAATACAAGTCGAGCGACAAGGCCGAGATTCAGAAGGAGTTGGATAAGGTCGTTGAGGGCGTCAAGGCCGCCGGGATGGACCCGGAGCAGGCTCCCAAGGTCAAGGAACTCCGGGCGAGGCTGGCCGAGGAAGCGGTGGACGTCACGGCTCTGGAGAGCGAGGTCTACGACCACCTATACAGCTTCTTCAGCCGCTACTACGACGAGGGCGACTTTATTTCGCTCCGTCGTTACAAGGAAGGGGTCTACGCCATCCCCTACGAGGGCGAGGAGGTCAAGCTCCACTGGGCCAACCACGACCAGTACTACATCAAGACTACCGAGTACTTCCGAGACTACGCCTTCAAAACCCCAAGCGGCCATCGCGTACATTTCAAGATCGCCGAGGCCGATACGGAGAAGGACAATATCAAGGCAGCCAACGGTAACGACCGGCGCTTTCTGCTGCACGGCGACAAGCCTGTGGTCGCGGAAAACGGCGAGCTCGTCATCCGATTTGAGTACCGCCCCGACGGTGAAAAACGCAGGCAGGACGCCATCAACGCCGACACGGCAAAGCGCGTCATTGCGGACCTGAACGAAGAGAAACTGGCGGTTTGGAAGGACCGCCTCGCCGTTATGTGGAAATCGGCTGGCGGCAAGGAAGCCGACAAGACCATCCTTGACAAGCACCTGTTTGACTACACCCGGCGAAACACCTTCGATTATTTCATCCACAAGGACCTGGGCGGCTTCCTGCGGCGTGAGCTCGACTTCTACATCAAGAACGAGGTCATGCGGCTGGACGACATCGATGAAGAAAGTGTCCCGCGCGTCGAGCAGTACCTTTCAAAGATCAAGGTAATCCGCCGAATCGCCCACAAGATTATCGACTTCCTGGCGCAGATCGAGAACTTTCAGAAAAAGCTCTGGCTCAAGAAAAAGTTTGTTGTTGAGACCAACTACTGCGTGACCCTCGACCGTGTACCAGAGGATCTCTACCCCGAGGTTGCTGCCAACGACGCCCAGCAGAAGGAATGGGTTCGGCTCTTCGCCATTGACGAGATCAAGAAAGATCTGATTGGAGCCGTCGATTACTCGGAGCCGCTGACGGTAGAGTTCCTGAAGGCGAACCCGTTTCTGGTGCTGGACACCCGCTTCTTCGACGAAGCCTTTAAGGCAAGGTTGCTTTCTTCCATCGAAAATTTTGATGAACAGTGTGACGGCTTGTTGATTCATTCGGAAAATTTCCAGGCGCTAAATCTTATAAAGCAAAACATATCAAAAAAAGTTTCTAACATATTTATTGATCCACCTTATAATACCGGTGATGACGGTTTCTTGTATAAAGATAGTTACCCTTCATCAACATGGCTCAGCATGATTGATGAGAGAATTACGGAAGGAATCAAAACACTTTCAGATTGCGGTGTATTTTTTGTCAGCATCGGCGATGAGGAGCAGGAGCACTTAGCTACCTTGTTGCGGCACAACTATGGAAAAAATAGATTTTTTGCGAATCTGATCTGGGAAAAGAAAAAGAAAGGGAGCTTTTTAAGCGGCCAAATCGCTCGAATGAAAGACTATATTCTTTGTGTATCAGGGAATCCCAATACTTTCACCGGTCTTATTGGAGAAATTGCATCAGATGTAGAGACTTATCCTTGCGTAAACGCTTCAAATCCTCGTGAAATACGAAGGATAAAACCGGGTATTTCAAGCAAATACCGGGAAAAAGATTTTCTTAGGAAAGCTGGCAGCATTATTAGTGCCGGAAATATGAACCTCGTTCTTAAATCTGATCTTGTTATCCAAGATGGGGCCTTAGCGAAAGAATTGGTCATTGAGGGGAATTGGCGTTATTCACAGGATAGCATGAATGAATATGCAAAAAAACAAGAACTATACATAACTCAAGATCTTTATTTGAGGCGAATTGTTAACGAGCCAAGATATAAGCGGATGAAAGACCTACTTCCACGATTGGGGAATGAGGGTGAATACGATTTTAGAGCTTATGACATTAATGACTTAGGTAAATATGGATGGGGAACCAATGAGGATGCAAATGACGAGTTACATCAGCTCTTAGGGGAGCAGTATGCCGTGTCATATCCAAAGCCATCTAAATTACTGACATTGTTACTATCTGCATCGCGTCACACAAAAGGATACTGGATTGATTACTTCGCTGGTTCCGGCACCACCGGCCATGCGGTTATTAGCCTGAATCGGGAGGACGACAACAAGCGCAAATATATTCTGGTGGAAATGGGCGACTATTTCGACACGGTGCTCAAGCCCCGTATTTCCAAGGTGGTTTATTCCAAAAACTGGAAGGATGGCAAGCCGACGGCTCGTCACTCCGGCATATCTCACTGCTTCAAATACCTGCGCCTGGAATCATACGAAGACGCGCTGGCAAACATTGAACTGCAGCGTACCGGTCCCCAGCAATTGCTGCTCGATAACGCCGAAGGCTTCCGCGAGTCCTACATGCTGAAATACATGCTCGACGTAGAATCGAGAGGCAGCCAGGCCCTGCTCAACATCGACAACTTCGATGACCCATGGAACTACAAGCTGCTCGTGGGCGCGGGTTCGGTCGGCGAGACAAAGCCCGTAAACGCGGACCTCGTCGAGACCTTCAATTGGCTCTTGGGCCTGAAGGTAAAGCATATTGACAGGATCAGCGGCTTCCAGGTGGCCGAGGGCGAGAACCCAAAGGGTGAAAAGGTGCTTGTGATTTGGCGCAAGGTTCGGGACCTGGGCGAGACTGACCTCGAGAAGATCGCCGCAGCCCGAGAGCAGGCCAACCGCGACCTGGAGGCATTCTTCAGGAAGCAGCAATACAACACGCTTGATTCCGAGTTCGACGTGATCTACGTCAACGGCGACAACAACCTAATGAACGTGCCGCTCGATCCGGGTAAGGAAGGCGTGGAGCCGCGCTACAAGGTGCGGCTTATAGAAGAGGAGTTCAAACGGCTCATGTTCGATGTGAAGGATATATAGGGAGGCTACCATGGCAAAACGCGGAAACCGTGGTCGCCGATCAAATGCGGCTGCCAAGAAAATCAAGTTTGATCACCGGTTGGTACTGACCAACTGGATGCTCGACCTCTTCGGTGTGGCCACCTTTGAGGACCTGGGCAAGCACATGCGCGATCCCGCTTTCGAGGGCTTCAACGAGGACGGTATATCCCGTTTCCACCAATGCCTGAAGCTCATCTTCGACCGGCCTGAACTGCCGAACGACATCCTTCTGGCCTACGACGGAAACATCGTCCGGTACTGGAAAAGAATCACTTCGAGGCGAAACGCTGATGGGCAGAATCTGTACCCCAAGTACTTCCAGTATCTCTGTTTGCTCTTCACGGAAATTTACATAGACCGCTACTTCCGTGATCCCGAAAAGCTTCTGGCCGACCTCAACGCTTACGCAAAGCGTTTCAATGCAGGCGACACGCCCCAGCAGAATGCGCTTGGCCGGCTATTCGCCACGGGCCTGCCGACGGACGTTCAGATCAAGCCATACGAACAGGAGGACCTGAAGAAGCTGGCCTTTTGGAGCGCTACTGGATCAGGTAAAACGCTCCTCATGCACGTCAACATCCTGCAGTACCGGCATTACCAGAAGCTGAACGGCCGGGAGAGCGACATTAACCGGACTATTCTGCTTACACCGAATGAGGGTTTGAGCTTTCAGCACCGTGACGAGTTCCGGCTATCCGGCATGTTAGCTGATCTCTTCGACAAGGATGCCGGAGGATTGTTCACGGGGAGCAGCATTGAGATTATCGACGTCCACAAACTGCGCGAAACCACCGGGGAGAAGACCGTATCCATCGACGCTTTCGAAGGCAACAACCTTGTCTTGGTGGACGAAGGTCACCGAGGCACAAGTGGTGCGGAAGTCGGTCATTGGATGCAGATGCGCAACCGGCTATGCGAAAAGGGTTTTTCCTTCGAGTACTCCGCCACTTTCGGCCAGGCCGTGAAGGCAAGCGGCAACAAGGAGCTGGCCCATGAGTACGCCAAATGCATCCTCTTTGACTACTCCTACAAGTATTTCTACGGCGACGGCTATGGTAAGGAATACCGTATCCTCAATCTGGAAGACGACTCGAATGAAGAACACCGCCGCCGGTATCTGACGGCCTGCCTTCTGGCGTTCTACCAGCAGCAGAGGCTGTTTCAGGACAGGCAGGAGGAACTGCGACGTTTCCTGATCGAGAAGCCTCTCTGGATATTCGTAGGCGGAAGCGTCACCAAGACACCAAGAAAGAAGGACGTTTCGGACGTAGTAGACATCCTCCTGTTCCTTGCTCATTTTGTTAAGAACCGCGACGAAAGCATCCGCTATCTCGACATGCTGCTCAGCGGCAGTTCAGGTCTTCATGATCCCAAAGGCCGCGAGCTTTTTGCAGGGGCCTTCACCTACATCGGACAGCTCGGGCTCTCCGGGGAACAGACGTTCCGGGACATCCTGGCGGTACTCTTCAACGCACAAGTTTCCGGCGCGGTGCACGTGCGGCGACTTAAGGCAGGCGGTGAAGGCGAAGTTGCCCTGCATATTGGGGAGGACAACGAGCCTTTCGGGCTCATCAACGTCGGCGATCCATCGGGTCTGTGCAAGCTCTGCGAGGAACACCCGGAGGACTTGGCTGTCACAGGCAGCGAGTTCTCGGATTCCCTCTTCCGTCGCGTTAATTCAGGTGATTCAACGCTGAACGTGCTGATAGGCTCAAAGAAATTTTCCGAGGGATGGTCGAGTTGGCGCGTGAGCACAATGGGGCTCATGAACATCGGCAAGAAGGAAGGCTCGCAGATTATCCAGCTTTTCGGCCGCGGCGTCCGCCTGAAGGGACTGGATTTCTGCCTCAAGAGAAGCCATCGCATCGTCGGATTCAATGCTCCGAGGGACATCGAGCGCTTAGAGACGCTGAATGTGTTCGGAATTCACGCCGATTATATGCGGCAATTCAAAGAGTATCTGGAGGATGAGGGGCTTCCGGCCAACGAGGACCGCATAGAATTTGTCCTGCCAGTGGTCAGGAATCTCGGCAAAAAACCGCTGAAGACAATCCGTCTCAGGGAAGGCATCGATTTCAAGAAGCAGGGCCCGAAGCCCACGCTCAACACGCCGGACGAACACCTTAAGAAAAGCCGCCTTGTTGTGGACTGGTATCCAAAGATTCAGGCTCTCGCCAGCGCGCGGGGCCAGGCGAAGCTCGATATGGCCGTACCGAACGAAGCTTGGTTCACACCTGACCACCTGGCGTTCCTTGATGTCGAGGAGCTGTATTTCGATCTCCAGGGGTTTAAGAGCGAGCGCGCCTGGTACAACCTGAACCTAAGTATGGACAGGATACCGGGACTCCTCACTGACAATAGCTGGTATGTACTCCACATCCCGCAGGAAGAGATGGAAGCGCGATCATTCGAGCAGGCGCACCGGTGGCAGGAGATCGCATCCACGCTACTTCGCAAATACTGCGACCGGTTCTACAAGGTCCGCAAGGCCGAATTTGAGAAGGATCATCTCGAATACAGGACGCTCACCGGAGACGACCCCAACTTCATCGACGACTATTTGTTCCTCATCGACCAGTCGCGACAGGATATCGTGACCAAGCTGGAAGAGATCAAAGGCATCATTGAGAAGGGCGAACTGCGCAACGTCGAGTTTCAGGGGCTTACCGCCGTCATGTTCGGAAAGCATCTCTACCAGCCGCTGGTCTATGTGAACAGCGATGTCATTGAAGTGAAGCCCGTGCCCTTGAACGAGGGCGAGCGGGACTTCGTTCTGGATCTCCAACAGCATTGCTCGCAGAACAAGGACTTCTTTAAGGGCAAAGAGCTCTACCTGCTGCGGAACATGTCTCGGGGCCGGGGAATCGGTTTCTTCGAGGCAGGGAACTTCTATCCGGACTTCATTCTCTGGCTTCTTGTTGATGAGAAACAGTACATCAACTTCATCGACCCCAAAGGCCTGCGCAACCTGAAAGGCCCTGATGACCCTAAGATCGCGTTCTACAAGACTATTAAATCGATAGAAGACGATCTTCGGTCACAGGATTCAATGGTCACGCTGAACTCCTTCATCGTTTCCAATACCCGTTTGCCCGAAGTCGGATGGTGGGACGGTGGTATGACGAAAGAGCAGTTCGAGGAGAGACACGTTCTCTTCCAGCAGGAAGACAAGGGCACGTACATTGAAAAGATGCTGAGGATGGCGGTTACCTGAGAGCAGTGATAGGTACAACAATGGGGTCGGGCCGAGACAAGTGGTGACATCGAAAGGGAAAGTGCTAAAATGTGGCCTGATTTTGGGCTTAGAACGTCATTTTAGGGGGCAAAAAGGGGACTTTAAGAGATAGAGCCAATCTTATGGCAAGGGCAAAGGGTCGTAACGTAGTCGAAGCAGACGACAGCTATCAGCTTCGAGAACCTCGGGTTCCTTACAGCGGCATTTTGGTACCCGAAAATGACGTTCTAAGCGCTGGAAATGGCCATCTCTGGAACACATATCCTGAAATGTTAACACGTTAGCGCGGCCCGACCCCTAAATGCCCGTCATGGTTTTCATAGATCGATCGTAGTAATCTTTCATCATGACCTCTCTCCTTTCATTTGAAGGGTTTATTGGATGGGGATCCGATATGAGAAGTATGCCAGAGGATTATAAGCTTTTGCAACCTGCCGTGGATGAGCCTTATTTGAGAGAATTGTTGGAAAGTTTTTTTGCCGCGAAGCGGCTTACTTGAACCAGCGGATGGAGCGCGACCCTTAAGGCCTTGCGGCCTCAAGGGAGTCTCATCCGCTGATTAGGATTCTCGTGAAGCATCAATATGCAAGCTAAAAGCTTTGATATGCAGCCACCCCAAGAGCTATCCGCTCTTGCTAAATGGTTTGCCGAAGCTGTCCGTGCTGAACTTAAGGCGCTTGAAAGGAATGGAGGGACGCAAGTCTATGAAGTTCACTCCGGTAAGCTAATTGAGCCAAGAGGACCAAATCAGGGAATCTTTGTCTTTTTTATTGCTGACGGAACCCGGATACCTGAAGAAGCAACTGGAAGGTTGAAAAGTGAAGATAGCGAATTTACGGCATCAGTAATAGGGCAACAAGGAAACATTATCCACCTTTATATCGAAGGCAAGACATTACCTCTCGGTATCCATTGGGCAAGACTTATTATTGACGACACAGCTCTGCTTCGAAGGCTTGCTGAAGTTCTCGAAGAATGTTCAGAGAACTCAACAAATCTTTCCTCATTGGCAATTTCGGTATTCCATCCGGCTGGGACCTCAGTTCATTCCCAAGGCCTTCCAAATACACCCGAACTGGGTCCGGATAAAATACAAGGAGAGACCCGGAAAGTTATAGAACGCGCCTGTGGGTCTTCAGTTACCTATATTTGGGGTCCCCCAGGAACAGGTAAGACATTCGCAATTGCCTATCTCATAACCTCTCTCATTGAAGCTGGCGAGAGAGTGCTGGTTACAAGCCACACCCACGCAGCAGTGGACCAGGCACTTTACGAGGCAGTAAAAACTGAGGGAGATAAATGTGGTCCACTGGCGACTCATTCAGCGGTTAGTAGCGGGAAAGTGTTAAGGGTAGGTGTTACAGCGGACCCAAAAGTCCCAGATTCTGTTCTCTATGATAAAGTCTTGGAGACAAGGGGACAAGAAATCCAAGATATGATTTTGGAAACAGAGGCACAAATTAAGCCTCTTTTCAGAATAATGGAATGGGGCCGAGCAGCACTTTCTGAATGGGATAAACTTGCGGAGTTCGCAAATCGCCTGACCGCAATCAAGGAGTCTATTGAAAAAGCCAGTTTAAACCAAACAAGCGCAGAAGAAGCGATCGGTAAATCAAAAGATTTAATCCGACAACGCATGGATGGATTGGAAAAGGCAAAACGTGCTTGGTTTAGGCGAGAGAAAAAAACAAGACAAGCGAAACAGGCTTTGGAAGAATCAGAATTGAAGCTACGCCAGGCAGAGAAGACTTTAGCTTCGGTCATCCAAGAAAAGAAAAAAAATTTGCAATTGCACCATAATTTACAACAAGCTTTCAAAAAGCAACGAGAAGTATGCGAAAAGCTTCCTAAACGGGACGCAGTAGAAAAAGAGCTTTCTGAAAAAGCTACAGATCTGAAGCCACTTGAAGAAAAATTGGATTCACTCCAAGGAGAGCTTTCCCGATTAGGGCAAGTTGTTATCGACGAAGCCCAGGCTATTTTCTGCACGCTAACCAAAAATTACACTGGGAAAGAGCTTGAGAATCAGAAGTTTGATGCTGTCATAATTGATGAGATTTCAATGGCGCTTCCACCTTTGATTTTCCTTGCAGCAGGACGGGCAAAATTACGTGTAGTTCTCGCAGGGGATTTCCTTCAACTACCGCCAATTGTCCGAAGTGACACAGAAATAGCGAATGCAATTTTAGGAACCGATACATTCCGTCTTGCAGGAATAGCAGATGGTATGCGACCTTCAGAACCTTGTCCAGTGTTGGCAAAACTTACAACACAGCGCCGGATGGTTCCTGCTATAGCTGATGTGGCAAGACACCTGGTTTACCGGCAAGCCGGTGGTCTCGATGACCATGAAACAGTTAAACATCGAAAAGTCGAAGAAGCTGCTCCGTGGTTGGATTTTTTACCCAAAAATCCACTTATAATCATAGATACAGCAGATCTGTACTGCTGGAGCGGAAAACAGCCCGGCACACTCAGCCGTTTTAATATGTACTCAGCAACGTTAGCCGTTGATATAGCAGCAATGGCTGCCAAGAAAATTCAAAAACCGCCATTGGAGGAGCCAAAACCTATTGGTATAATAACTCCTTTTGCAGCTCAGCGAAGGCTTTTATCAAAACTAATTGCTGACATGGAACTTGATCGATGGGTTGCGGCAGGGACAGTCCATACCTTTCAAGGAAATCAAGCTGATCTTATCATTTTTGATTCTGTTCTTGACGAGCCATATTACACTGCCCGTCTCTGCAACCCGAAAGTTACTGAAGATGTCCTGAAAGATCTGAATGTCTCGGTTACCCGTGCTAAGAACAAGTTTGTTTTTATCGGATCATCAGAATGGTTGAATAAGCACGCAAAACCTGCAAGCGCTCTTGGGCAGATTTGGAGTTACCTGAAAGATTCGGCAGATCTTTTATCTGCCCTTGATTTGATCGAAAATGACTTTCGACAACGCGTAGCGTCTACTTCCAGTGAACCGGCTGCATGGAATATTCCAAAAGGCGAAAAAGGTTACACTATCCAGATCCTTGGCGAGGAATCATTCTTTGGTAACTTTGCCATGGACATTAATGCTTCTGAAAATTCTATTTTTGCGCTAGCACCATACTTTGGTGAATATAGATGGCCGAAAATCCAGCCTCTATTTAATGCAGCTTTGGCAAGAGAGGTTAAAATAACCATAGTTACGCCTCCCTTAGCCGAAACCAAAAACAAAATTTACGTTGAAAACGTCATCATGAATTTACGTTCCCTTGGAGCCGTTGTTGTATCAGCAAGCGGTTTGCACGGGAAAGACGTTATAATCGATGAAAGAATTGTTTATACGGGCAGCATGAACTGGTCAAGCCATCGTGGCCGCTCGGAAGTCATTCATAGGATAGATGCCCCTAAATACGCAAAGCAATGTTTGGAATTTCTGCATGCTAAACATATCCGACAGGCAGCCACGAATGAGGACGGCACCCCCAGAGTATGCCCCTATTGTGGTTGTCCGATACAAATTGTGAACCAACGCCGCCAACACTTTCGTTGGGATTTTCAGGCTATGAAAGTTGGCTGCACCAACCCAAAATGCAAAGGATATCTGAGAAATATTGATGAAAGGCCTCCGTTTAAGAAACGGCCAGTTTGTCAGGTGGATAGCCGCACAAAATATCGTCGGGTACGTCGTGGAAGGGGCGAAATTTGGCAATGCCCAAAGCACCCCAAGGAATGTCCGACTGAAAAGGTAGTTCCCGGAGATCCCGGTTAATATAGCATAGGGGTCATTATGTCGCAAGTTAGTGTGGTCTCTCCTTATCGGTGTAGCCTGCTGTAGAATGCTTCCCCCTAAATTCGTATGGACGCCCTTCTTGGCTTTTCAGTTTCGGACCACACTTGCCATGGACAGTTGATGTAGTCTTCGATGGCCGCCTTGATTTCAGGCTGTTTGTTCAATCGGAATATGACGTCACACCATTCGTCATCTCCCTGCGGCTTTATGGCGGCCTGAATATCTTCCCGCAGAAGGATCCCTTCTTCCTGGTAGGCTTCAGCATCTTTTGTGGAGATCCGCGCCTTTCATTGGCACCGGCTGCTGTTGAATGGTTTATATGATTTTAGCCGGACAGCCGTAGCAGACAACCTCACAACATGGGGTCATCACAATAACGAAAAGTCATCCTCGAAATCTTCGTTCTGGGTTATTGTCGAACCATTTTTCCCGATATCGTAGGTGTATTGCAGCGTAATATGACCGGCGGCCTCTGCTTCGTGGATTATTTTCATTTCCGAGAATTCTTTGCCTTTCACCGTGCTCAAGTACACCCATTGCGTGGCCCGTGCAATTCCAACAAAAAAAAGCCGCGTCCTTGTGATATCCCCAATCCAGGAAAATGAGGATTCTGTCAAACGTGGCAAAAGAACACTGTCAAAGGTCAAGCCTTTTGCAGAGTAATAAGTCACAATCTTGGGAATCGAATTTCCAAAATCACAGGGATTATCTCTGCCCCGGGCAGACGCCTTCTCAACTGTCACTCCTCTTTCTTCAAGCCCTCTCGCAAAACCATAAAGTTGTTTGTTGGTCGGGACAATGATGCCGATTCGTTCGTTCATTACTTGCCGCTGGCTTATAATCTCAGCCAGCCTGTCCATCTCCTTTTCAAAATCAGGGGCTACATAGCACAAAGGAAGTTCTCGCACTTTTTGCTCTGTATTGATCTGAGAGAGATATTGGGCACGTTTTTGATCGTTATCAATATAGTATGAAGCCAACTGGGCAACATGTGGGGCATTGCGATACGCGTCCAGTAGCGATGCGTTCCTATTCGTTAAATTAAGCTTTTCCAGAATAAATGATTCAGAAGCGCCTTTTTCAAAAATCTTCTGCTGCGGATCGATAAACACGGTGATATGCCGGGCAGCCAGAGATAATATTTCATAGACCTGGGGCGTCAGATCCTGGCCTTCATCCACTAAAACAAACGCCAGGCTTTTTTGAAGCTCAGATTTTTCTCGCAGCAAATTTAAAACCGAAGAACGAATTTCATCAAAATTTATTCTCCTGTCCCTCCATGGCAACCTTCGTGATATCTGGTCTTCATATAAAAGACGGCACCAGTGATCGAATGTGCTGACCACTTCTTCAGGCAACCCTAAAAACTGCACACCAGACTTGATGTATTCTTTTACGACGTTGGTAAAAACAAAAACCCGATATTGGTCAGGCTCAAAGCTATATTTGCTTGAAAGATAATCTGCCCGGTGGATAAGAACCTGTGTTTTGCCCGAACCCGGCGGTCCAAGAATAACTCGATGCTCATGGGGAGACATTTCGACCACTCTTAATTGTTCAGGTGTCAAATCAAGCCTTGGCAATAACCAAGTGCTCATGGGATTTCCTTTTTTACCAAGTCGCCTGGAATAGTGGGGTGCAAGATATCATCACCTGGCGGCTTTCTACTTTCACCACGGCGCTTTTCATTTTCCTTTTTGGCTCGGTTCACATATTCATCCTCTCCAAAGAGATTCGCTGCCGTTGAGTACCATCCCAGATCCCAGTCATCCAGCATCTCAGGAGGGTCAAAAGAACGGATAGCCTTGGAGAGCGTCTTTTGCTTCTCCTCTTCCATTTCCATAGATTCAAGGCACATCGCCTTCAGCGTTAAATACGGCCCTTTTTGGCTAACCTTTTCTAATGCTTGGTTGATGGTATTAAGAGATGCATCATGTCTTCCCCTTTTCCTGAAGCTCAAAGCCAGATTGAATAAGGGGCCTCCCCATGTTGGGGTGGCCTCATCAGCCTCCCGGTAAGCTTTTTCAGAGCGCTTGTGGTCGCCCAAGTCATCATAATAAATACCTTGCAAGTTCAATATCTCGGCATCTGGCCTTTGTGTTTTCATCAAAGCGGTGCGTAAAAAATCCAGGGCCTTTTCGCGCTGATTCAGTTCGGCGTACCACCTGGCAATCTGGATAAAGGAGTCTCTATCTTCTGCACTCCCGCCGCCTTTATTTCTCAAGAGTTCTTCGGTTTCCTCTATCTTTAGCCGAATCGAGTGTGGATTGAGCACATTAACCAAAGGATTCTCTGTTGCCAAATCAAATATGCCTTCAGGAAATTTCGTCAAATAAGCTTTGCACTGAAACTGTTTTCCGGTTGTCAAACGATATTCCAATGTGATCTCATCCCCATGAGAAGCACTTTTCGGAAGCTTCCATACTTCATTAAAAATCGTCTGACATTCGGCTTGACCGATGACCTCTAACCGAAGCTCATCAATAAAAAGACGGTCTGATGGAACCATGAGTTTAACTTTGGCATAGGACCCATCGGCCGGGAAAGGGAGCCGTGTCTGAGAGGGAATCAATGTTAAATGTTTTTTATCGGTTGTAAGCAAATCGATTCCTTCGTGGAGGACAGGCTGGATCAATGGGCTGCCGGTCAGATTTTTAAATAATGAGTTCCATGCCGCACCGCGAGAAACAGACGTCTGCATGTCAAGGGGATCGGAAAAGTACCCTACAACACCTTTCTGAAAATAGCTTTCCACAGCCATTTTCACTTGAGGTATCAGAGAACTGCCGCCCACCATGAGACAAAAATCTATTTCATGCGGTTCCTTACCGGCTCTATTCAGAGCGTCCTGCAAAGGCGAAAAGATGGACTGGGTTAAGCGGAACTCTGTCTCCCGTACATAAAGAGAATCCCGGTCTAAGAAAGGTATCAACAGTTTTTCAAACTGCTCTGCTGAAAGCGAAGGATTATTTAATCTGAATTCGCGTTTCCCTATACTACAGGTTATGGCTGGCTGTTTGGCAATTAGGGTGGATTTATCGGTCCCATCATACCGCCCGAATTTAATTAATCGGTCAACCTCTTTGCACAACGATACCTTTAGAGCTTCAGCTTTTCCTAAAAGCTGGGGTTCCAGCCCTTTTTTCTTCTGCGCCCACGTTAAATCCAGCGGCAAAAGATTATTTTCTTTTAAAAGGTTCGGGATCAAGAATTCATGAACAATGGCAACATCAATATCCCCGCCACCGAGTCGATGGTAGCGGGATACGGTCACTTCGCTCATTGTGATTTTTCGATTACTCAGATCACCCGTAATTTCAACAACCGACACATCACATGTGCCGCCACCGAAATCGAATACAACGCATAGAGACGTTTGCCCTGGATGAACCACATTTTCATTTCCTTTAGAAATTATGTAATCAATAAGAGCGGCTGTCGGTTCATCCAACAAGTCATCATCTTGCAATTCCAATCCCGCATACTGGCATGACAGGAGTGTATCCTGACGCTGATTTAACTGGAATGATGCCGGAACAGTAACGGAAATATGATTGTAACTTTCATTGGTGGCTTTTTCGGCTCCGTCTTTAAGAAAGGAAAGAATATGCCCTGCAATCTTGGAAGCATGGTTAAAACGTTCTGGTGCTCGGAAATAGGTTTTTCTCAAACCAATGTCGTTTTTAGTTTCATAGAACAAATTCTTTTCATCAATAAGGTTCGCTTTCTGCAGAAAAGCACGCAAACGTTTTGCGCCTTCGCCAATCCAAACCTTACCGTCAGGGAGTTGCACAAGTACTGAAGAGACAAGAGGACTCGTATATTCCCCGGCTTGTGTTGGCTGGGTTAATTCAAGTACATTGCAGACAGGCGTTTTCCCCGGCTCCCAAACAACCTCCGCTACCGTTGAATTGGTAGTGCCCAGATCAATTCCCAATGCTCGGATTGCTGAATATTTCCCATTTACTGGTAGCGCAACGAAACGTTCTATTGCATCCATTCAACCTCCAATTAGCTTGGACCTTGAGTTCAAGGATTTGTAGAAAGGACACTCTCATCTTAAGCCATGAATGATGACGCCGGGTTATGAACACTTCTTTTACAAATCGAAACCGGAACGTGTCAACGGAATTTTGGGGACATCCTTTTGTCTATCCCGTCGGCTCAGGGTTTTAGTAACTGCGGTAAAGGGGTCCAGTCTCCGTTTGACTCATGTGCTCAGAATCCGGCTTTATCGCGGTCACTATGGGAGTAAACAGGGTCACCCATTAAAGGCTCCCCAGTACCGCTATGTTTCCAACACTTGATGGATCGCAAGATACGCCACAGCTTGGCTAATCGGTCATTCCCCATGATGCCCCGTTCCAGCGCTCCTAAATGAGGATTAAGTTATCAATTTTCCTTAAGGATTTGAGATAATTTTTTATCACGAACAGGTGTCAAAGTAAAGTTCAAAGGCAGAAGCCAGCACTCACGTGTAGGGCCTAAATAAAACCGGTAGAATGCTCGAGTCTGCCTATTAGCAAAGACTACTCATTAGTTGAAACAACTATTTTATAGCAATGATCATACCCAAAAGGCTGATTTCTAAGAAAGGCAAGTAACCGGCTGTAATTCCAGCCTAATTATCGTCTCAAGAATTAAACCGGCTTTTCTTACTGTAACGAAACGTTACAATAGGAGAGAATTTGCGGGTCATTAAGTGTAACGTTTTTACACACTAAAGCTATCTTGATCGGACAGAAAAGGAATGAAAATAGAATGATCAAAGAAGTGATTAAAGGTCTACACGAGAAGTACGTATCCCCGGGGCAAGTGGAGCCACAGTGACGTCCTGATCTCAGAATTCGATGGTTCACTGCCTGACTACTAACCGGCCATCCCCGCATGCTGTCCCCGTCCAATGGTCCTGTATGAGGATTAAGTTACCAGTTTTCCTTAAGGATTTAGCTTATTTTTTTATCACGAAGGGGCACCAAAGTAAAGTTCAAAGGGGAATCATCCGCCATCCTCCCTTGACCTTTCTAAAAATTATGATTTATTAAGCGGTAGAGATCAACAAGAAAGCCCTTCAGGAACCCTTATTAACCACACCAAAGGAGGAAACCTCATGACTAAGGCGGATCTAATTGCAGACATGGCAAAGGATGCAGGGATTTCAAAGGCCGCGGCTGGCAAGGCCCTGAACTCGTTTACTGACAACGTCAAAAAAGCCCTGAAAAAGAAGGATGGGAAAGTCACGCTGGTTGGTTTTGGGACATTTTCAAAGGTCCGCCGTAAGGCCAGAAAGGGCAGAAATCCTGCAACGGGTGAGCCCATAAAGATCAAGGCATCTACCGCTGTCCGCTTCAAAACCGGTAAGACCTTAAAAGGCGCTATTTAACAATCTTCGTGAGTTACGACAAGGCGGCCTATGGGAACTTGGGCCACCTTGTTGTTTTTATTATTCCATAGGCTTTCCCACTGTCTATCCAAGAATGACAGATTTTGGCCTGAAACAGGGCCGTCCATTTTGCAAAGCGCCTTCATTTTCCTGAACTCTCGAAAATAACCCTTGCTTTTTTTACATTTTATAATAAGATTACCCTTGATAATATCATTATTAGTGGCTTAACAACCCGTGAAATAACCCTAAAGGTGGAAATATGCTTCGGTTCGCTCTGGAATATTTGAAAACCTGGAAGTCAAAGCCAAACCGCAAGCCTCTGGTCATCCGGGGAGCCAGACAGGTGGGCAAGACCTACCTGGTGAGGTTGTTTGCTAAAGAATACTTTGATCAGTTGGTGGAAATCAATTTCGAGCGCGACCCTGAGATCGCTTCGCTTTTCACCTCAAAGGACCCCCGCAAAATTGTTCAATTGTTGGAATTGCAATATAATATCTCCCTACAGCCAGGCGCCGCGATCCTGTTTCTCGACGAGATTCAGGCGGTACCGGAGGTGCTTGCCTCGCTTCGGTATTTTTATGAGGAACTGCCCGAACTGCTTGTCATCGCCGCTGGTTCCCTGCTGGAATTTGCCCTTGAAGAGCCAGCTTTCTCCATGCCTGTGGGACGTATTGAGTACCTGCACCTGGGGCCTATGCAGTTTGAAGAGTTTCTGTTGGCGGCCGGCAAAGACAAGCTGGTGACATTCCTTAATGAATTTTCTTTAGGCGACAGCATGCCCGGGCCGCTTCACCGTCAGCTTATGGATCTGCTCCGAGTCTTTCTGGTTACCGGCGGCATGCCCGAAGCCGTTGCGGTTTATCTCAACAACAATTCATGGCAGGAATGCGAATCAACAAAGCATGGACTCATCGCGACCTTTCAGGACGATTTCAACAAGTACGCAAAGAGGGTCAAGCACCAACGCCTCCAGCTTCTGTTTAAGAAAATTCCGCTTCTTGCAGGCTCAAAATTCAAATATGTCAATGTGGATCGTAACGAGCGGGCAGGTGATCTGGCAAAGGCATTGAATCTGCTGTTCCGTGCCCGCGTGGCATACCCGGTCTATCATTCATCATGTAGCGGCATCCCTCTCGGTGCAACAACAAATCCAACAAAATTCAAGGTTCTCTTTCTCGATGTCGGCCTGATGTCAACGGTCACCGGCCTGAATTTGCTCGATTATGAAAAGGCGGGGGATGTTATGAGGGTCAATGCCGGTGCGGTTTGTGAACAATATGTCGGGCAGCATCTGCTATTTTCCCAGCAGCCTTATTATGAACCCGAGGTGTGCTACTGGATTCGAGAAAAGAAGAATTCATCGGCTGAAGTTGACTATGTAATTTCCGAAGGTACACTTATTGTCCCCATTGAAGTTAAGGCAGGCAAAAGCGGGACTCTCAAATCGCTCCATCTCTTCTTGCGCGAAAAGCACCGCTCCCTCGGCGTCCGGTTTAACACTGATATCCCTTCCGTACTTGAATCGCAGACAGCCCTGGCCGACGGACTCAATATCCCTTATCGCCTGTTATCGCTTCCCCTCTACATGGTGAGACAGGCACGTCGGCTCATTCGACAGACCACGAGCAAGGAAAATTGAACAGGGTGATCGAAAGAAATATCTACATATCAGCCGATGAGGTAACAAGAAGCTAAGGACCCTTCAGAATTGCAGAAAGTCGCTGACCGAATCCAGGCGATGGATGTTGATGTTCTGGCAGTTCAGGAAGTTGAGGACATCGATACCTTGCGCCAGTTCAACAGGGTGAACCTGAATGGTATGTATCGGCACGTTGTCCTTGTGGAAGGAAATGATCCCCGCCTGATCGACGTTGGCGTACTTTCAAAGCTTCCCATAGGCGGCGCTACCTCCTGGCAACATGCGGTCCACCGGGATGATCCCGGCGAAAGGATCTTCGGACGTGATCTGCTGGAGGTTCAGATTCTCAACAGAACTCGCACCAGAATCCTCTTCACGATCTTCAACACTCATCTCAAGAGTCATTATGTCGCTTTTCGAGAAGATCCGGTGGCCGGAGAACGGGCGAACAGTCTCAGGCGACGCCGCCAGTCGGAAACAATCGCCAGAATCGTGAAGGCTCGCACGCGACCTATGAGTAAATTCGCCATTCTTGGCGACATGAATGATCCTCCTGACTCTCCTGATCTATCGCCCTTTGTTACAGATGCCGAGCTCAATCTCACGGACGGCTTGGCAAACCCAACAGAGACCCGCCCGGCTAAAGCAGATACCCCACCTCCGCCCGGTGCAGCCTGGACACACCGTTTTAAGCCATCAGGCCAGCCCGCACAGTACGAGCTGTATGATCAAATCTGGTTAAGCCCTAAGCTCGCAGCCAAACAAACGGAAGCATGGATTGACCGGCGAACCAAGCATGGTGGTGATGGGAGTGATCACGATCCGGCCTGGGTCGAAGTTGAGTTGTGAAGAAATGACCTAATACGTGAATTCTCTTGATCTAAAATGAAGCCTTGTGATAGTGTGCCCCAGGAATGAAGAATAATACGTTAACCCTAACCAAGAGGGTGCGATGAACTGAATGCCGAAACCCCGTTTCTCACAAAGAGAGACGGGGTTTTGTAGTTTTGCGGAGTGAACGCTTGGGGAAAACACCCTGCCATGAGGCCGGATCGAGCAAAAGATATCAGGGTTTCGATATACTCTTGATATGCTGATATCTTGGCAATTATGCATAATGGCAAGCTATCTCGACTAAGATCATTCGATTCTTGGGTAACTATGGCAAGCATGTGTAACGACGTCTGATACCAAAAGCCACGACAGGAGGTATGCATGACTAATAAAACATCTGCCCTTCTCGCCGGTCTATTCTTCATCTCTTCACTAATCCTATTGTGCCTGATTTTACCCCAAAGAGTCAGCGGGCAACATGTCAGGGCTGTTGATGTAACCCCAGACCAGGAAAAGCGTTCCTGTATACAGGTCGTGGACGGCTATGCCTACCTTTCAGAGAATATGACCTTGGCTGAGACCAGAACGACTGCCTTTGCCAATGCCAAAAGACAGGCCCTGGAGGCAGCCAGGACCTACATACAATCAAAGACCAAAGTCAAGGATTTTGAAGTAGAGTATGACCTGATATGGTCCGATTCCGAAGGTGCCGTCACAATGCTGGAGCAGAAAGACCATGGAGTGGAGGACAACACTCGTTATCATGTGTGGATCAAGGCTGAGGTGGAATATGGTCTAAAGCCAAAGGCACAGCAGGCGATTCAAGGCCATGTCATGGACAAAGACGCACCTCTGACGACAAGGGTGTGGACGTCCAAAAAACAATACAGGGATGGCGAGAGCATTGAGATCTATATCCAGGGAAACCGCGATTTTTATGCCCGGATTGTGAATATCACCTCAAGCGGGGAGATCATACAGCTTTTGCCAAACGATTATCGTAGAATCAACTTTTTTGAGGCTGGCAAGGTTTACAAGATCCCAGACGAGGGGGATCACTTTGATCTGAAGGTGACAGCCCCTTACGGTGAAGACCAAATCGTGGTCTATGCCAGTGAGCTCCCTCTTGGCCGGGTAACCATGCAACCTGTGGGGCAAGGTTTGAGCCGGTATAGAGGCAGCCGGGAATCGTTGGGTACCATGACACGTGGAATTGAGGTGGTACCTGGTGTCCCAGGCGCCCATTCGGGAGCAGAATTTTATGAGGCAACGTGGACGTTCACCACAAGGAGGTAGACCACATGTGGGGGACCAAAGAACACCTCAAGCCTCAATATTGTCATTTGATGCATAAGCTGTTTTTTCGTGTTCTGCCATAATCCGGAAACGAATTCTATCTACAGGATAGTCATAGACGCGGATCACACTTTCTTTTTGGCAAAAAAACAAAGCGTGTTTGACACCATCAAGAATTTGATCACACAGTACTATTCAAAGAGTAATCACAAATTCAAATCAATTCACATATCACCCAACCAGGTCCTACCAGACCGCGAGAAGCGCCGTTCAATTTTCCACAAGTTCGTAGGTGCGGCTGGTGAGCTTGATCGTTAATCCCTGCTGCCCACAGACCTGCTATTTATGGAAGCTATTGAAAACACCAAAAATTTAGGGTATACAAATCATATATAAAACCGAGGTCTTTAGATAGCGTGCCTGAGTAATGGCAAGGCATCTTTTATTTATTGCGGTTACATTTGTCAGATATCAGTTTGTCAAGACTTCTCCAAATTAGAAGCCAACTCAAGGTCGCCCTCACCTTTAATCCACAAACCAGTGCCTGTCATCTTCTTAATCTTTTCGGATGCATATTCATATGCTTCGCGAAGCGTGACTTTGCCATTTCGGTCAAGGTCGCCTTTTCCTTCCAAGGCTTCAGTGATATAGTAAGTAAGATACCCGTGACCCAGTTTCACATCTTCGCGCGCAGCACCTTGGTATCCAATGAGGATACGACCTTTTCCAGTCAGCCCTTTGAATATCTCTTCAGACCCTCGCACTTTGATTGCGCCACTGTAACAAGCATCAGCAATGACGAGCAGCCGTTCGGCCCTGAGTCTAAGCAGCCTATCAAATTCTTCCATGGCAATTGCTGTGCCAGGCAGATTATCCCAGTCAGCCCCATACGTAACGAGATATTCTTCTATCCTTCCTCCAACATCAACTACTGTGCCATGGCCTGCATAGAATATAATGACTGTGTCCTCAGGTCGTGCATTCATTCTCAGACCACCCAGCGTCCGTCGTATTGATGAGGCTGTAGCTTCTGAATCTATCAATATCTCAGTGGCTTCTTGTTTCACACCCATGTTGTTGAGCGCACATTCTCTAAATGCCTTTGCGTCCTTTACAGCACATTCCAGACGGTGTTGGTCTGGATAGGAGTCAATGCCGATTGATACAAGATATGTTTTGCCTGCCTTGCGCCTACGGATTACTTTGAGAGTTGATGTGCTCCGTGCACCTTCATCATCAATTGCGACTACCTGGAATACATTATCTCCATGGGCAAGACTCAAAACACGGCTCATTACCACTGAATCCCGTTTGTCTTCTGCTTCAGGAAGGGACTGCCATTCTTTTGGCTTCACATTAATACCACGCAGATCACTTGATGAAGTTCCACCAAAAAGTTCAACATTTTTCAGTCTGCCATCAACATCTACTACGTTTACCACAAGTTTCAGGCGGTCATCGTTTGTTTGCAGATCGCAAGTTGGTTCTATGAAAGTTATCATTGGAGGATTGTTAAACCGGGTAATCTCGATGTTTTGAACCTTATCGCGTACAGCAACGACTAGCGGCATGGTTGATAGGTCTTCACTTTTGACCCATACACGTTGGAGTGCCTTGCCTTTTTCAGCAGTTACCTCTACCTGCGCCCAATCGCCAAGCTGTGTTTCAGCAACAACATTAAGCTCTGTTCCCACTGGTGCACGTGCATACTCACTTGCCTTTTCAGAAGCACCGCTTCTGAATACTGCCATCTTGGATTTTACATATGCAATGTAATTCTCTGCTTTCACTGGAGGGGCTATTTTTGTATCAAAGGGCAAAGCCATATCTTTTTCTGCATTGACGCCAAAGCCGCTTTCGCTAGTTCTCACCTTCAACGAAAGTCTTTGAAAATCTGCCGCAGATTTTATCTGAATATTCGTAACCACCCGTTTTGTTTCTCCGGGTTCAAGTGAATCTAGTTCATGAAGCTTGCCCCTATAAACATTTAAATATTTGCTTTCTGGTAAAATTGCGTCCAGTATCACGTTCTTTGCTAAAGCATCGCCGATATTTTTTACCGTTATAATAAGATCAAAGGCTTCACCTATCTGGATGACACCATCTGCATTTCCAACAGCACTCTTGCTGAGCTCAGGGTCGTCAACCACTTCATAGGTCCATGCAAGGTTGGGACGCTTCAATGTCGTGCTATTTAAAGCCAAGGCAACTGGAGGAGGATAATTATTGTTCGGCTCGCTGAATTCAACCTGTATGTCGTATTTTGCATCAGGAGCCAGACCGCTCAATGGCAATCGCAATTTTCGTGTGACAGTCTGTCCGCTATCAATTTTGCCGAATATCAGCAAATGATCACCAAGCTGTGGAGCTGTCCGACAGAATGTTTTTCCCATCAATCGATAGAGTGATCCGCGCCCATCGTTTCTTACGGTTACTTTAACAACAAGATATTCCGGCTCAGTCAGTTCCTGACCCTGAATATCAACCGACACACGCGCCATTGGGGCCAAACCGGGCTGCCCCGGTGAAAAATCTATTTCTCCTTCCGGCAGGTAGACCTTGTTATAGCGGCAGTCTTGTTTGGTCAGGACTGTGTCAAGCTTCTTGCCAAGAATTGAAGCCGGAATCACGGTCTTGGCCACAAGTGGCTGAGTATTCAGGTCCGCCGCAGACACTTCCGCCGTTAATGCCTTATCCGTGACGATGGGAAACCGAACAGGCAAGAAAGTCGCACGGCCGGACTTGTCCGTGTGTTGGGTGGCTTCAAATTCCAGCGAAGGAATCCGCAGCACGAGCGGCTTGTAAGGAATCGGTTCCCTGTCCGTCCTAGTGCTCGTGTTTTTCTTTTCTGTGAAATCAATGTTGTACTTCTTAAGAACAGCCTCTCGCCTTTTGGCAAATTCTACCTTGCATTGGGCCAACTTTTCTTCTCGCACGGACTGATATAGCGTGGTGTCTGCCTTGATATCGGCAAGTGCGCGTTTCTCCTTTGCATCAAGCTTGGAGACCGGAATGTTCTCGGAATCTGCGGTCTTTGCCCAGCCGAAGAGAGAATACATTGGATCCATACTTTCTCCTATAGCTGGCTCCCATGATCGATTAAACTCAGAAAACCAAGGCAACCATGTTGGAGCCAACAACACAACCGCATTCATAAAGGGAGCTGCAAATATATCTACTTCAATATCGTCTGTAATATTCACCCACAATCTGCTCCCCGCTCCAGGATAAAAGCCGACGATTAGTTTCCGATATTTCACCTTTTTCCTGAGTTGGATTTCGTCACATTCCCGAACTTCGTAATCGCCTTCCAGTTTTGCAACCAGCGCCCCGTCATCCCCTTGGTTATCAAGCTTCAGCGTCGCACTGCGAAGTATCTTGTCGGTCATGTGTTCGTTCCCGATCTCTTTGACCTCGAGAATCTCTTGGCCAACCGGTATTGACACGCATCCAGTAACAGATGACATACATATAAGCATGAGTATTCCCGCAAAAACACCGAGCCTGGCAACCATAAGTCACACCCTTTGGTTCGTACAAGTCTAAATGGAGCTTTTTTGTCTAAACATAGCCAAGGCTTTATTAGTTGTCAAGTACGCACTGTGAGATAACTTTCTAAATTTTTGGGAATACGGGTATACCTTGCTTGTATGTTTATTGGGGCATTGTTTTCTTAATTAACACTCAAGATCTTTTCTATTTGCTCGATGGTTGAAAACTGATGATACCTGCTATGTATACGTAATGCGACTTGCCCCTTGACGCCTTACCATATCCTTTTGATATCTTTGCTCTGAATTTTGCACTCCGGGTCAGCCATCCCTACCGTTCTCCCACGAACGGGGCGTATTTCACCTCTCAATTCCATAAACCTTTCACCTGATCCTGAATGTCTTCTCCGGTGACATCGGCATAGATCTGCGTGGATTGTATGGAGACGTGCCTGAGCTGCTTCTGCACGGCCCGAAGGTCTCTCTCTTGCCTGTATAATTCAACACCATAGCTATGGCGCAAGGCATGGACAGACTTGCCGGGCTCATAGAGATTCAAAACCTTGAGGTACTTTTTGACAATCTGTTGAATAGCCTGGCCGGTCCAGGGTCCTCGCTGGCCTATGAACAAGTAATCGTCGGGTCTCGTGGGTTCTCCCCTATCCTCTTTCCATCGGAGGTATTGCTTGAGGTGCCTTCTGAGACTGTCAGGGATCTCAACGTGTCCGGATATCGCTCCCTTGCCTCGTCTGACGAATATCTTGCTTTCCCCGTAACCGGCTTTCAGGTCTCCGCAACGCACATTGGCCGCTTCGCTCACCCTCAATCCCGTACACGTTAAAAGGTCTATCACCATCCATTCGCGGGGGCCGGTGACCTTACCTTTGGCCTTGTCCAGAGTAGCCCGGTCCCTGGCCGTTCTTCTCAATAGCTTGATCTGTTTCGGGGAGAAATACTTCACGCCGTCGACGTTCTTGATCCTGGGTTTTCTGTTGCGATTCTTGGCCGCTTGCCAGCCTCTGGGGAGCCGAATGACGTTTGCCTTGTTCATGAATTCGCCTTTCAATGTTTTCTGTTGAGTTTTTGTGACGATTGTGAACCTGCGATCAAGGGTTTACAGCTTCTGAAACCTCAGAACTCAATAGTTTTCAACTAGAATGTGTTCAGTTTCAGACTCATCAACGGCTTTCTTTCGCGGGCAGCTCATAGACTAATTGTCAAATGCCAGGACATCGATGACCCTGGGTAAAAAGTTGGATTACTTCGATCAGTAAAAGGGTAGTCAAATGTTTCGACCAATTCATCACCGAGATAGACTTGCAACGAATTGATTGCGGTAACGATTACACCTTTTACATAAGAGTATACTAAGTCTTTCGAGACCTTGAACTTTTCACCGAAGATGTCGAGTTCACGATTACTTCGGATCAGTAACCCAACTCGAAAGGGGGTTCAGTATGATCTTCGCCATCCGTCCCAGGTCCCATCAGGACTATCTGTTCCTTCCCCACTCTGTTCATAAACGCAGAGCATGTCAAAACAGATTCTTCCGAACTACCCTCTATTATAATAATAGGTAGAGACTGAAGGGCCTTACATTTGGCCTATTGGATATTTGTTAAATCACAAATCAGAATGCGCCTGTTTAGGGGAGGGTTTTTTGTGGATTCTCCAGAATAACCGGACCTTCCGCTTAACATTTTGCCTTATTTTGTTAAGGATGGTCTTCCCCCTGGTCGGGGCGACGCCTGCTTCTTTCAGCAGACCGGGTTTGCCCGCTACGCTGGGCAAACAAAAAAGGCGGGGCCATTCCCCCCGCTTCAACGGATGGCCCCGCCTCATACCTACCAAAGCAATTGTTATTCGCTATTTCCTTGCTTGTTCACAAATTACGGCTAATGCTGCTTCCTTACTTTGGAAAAGGGTGTTAAGTGACCCTTTCCCCTCTATCCAAACACCCCACATGCTATCCGGATTTGTCAACTTGGTGATATATCCCATATATTCACCAGAATCATTATGGACGTCGAAGTGGAAACCTGCGGAATCGGCGCTGGTATAGTTTTCGCTGACAGTGCAGGCGCTCTGGTCTTGTGCCATTGTAAGCGAAAGAAATGGGCTCAGCAAAAAGCAAACAACCAATAACGTAATAGCTTGTCTTTTCATATCTGTCCTCCCTGGATATTCTTAAGTATTGACAACCCAATTGTTCGTAAATTGAAACTCTCCTATAGGCACCAAAAAATCGTTAAATAATAGTGTCGTCAAGGTTGGACATGAACGGTTACAGGAATTTCCTCGATGACAGCAACCTCTTCAGCAATTACTTGAAGGCGCAACGAGAAAACATAGTCCGCAAAAGGATCAAACCAATCCCGTAAGAAAGTTACATTAAATGTTTTGGTTTGACCTGGCATTACATCGGCATAACCCTGTTCCGGACTAATTGATTCAATCAAACCCGAAAAATCACCATTCTTTACTAATTTGATATGAACGCTCTGAGAGGCACCTTGCAGGGCGGCAAGCACCGCTGTCACGATTTCGGCACTGTTGCTGGAAAGAGTGAAGCTCTCTCCCCCCGTCTGACTCACGATATTCAAAACATCAGAGATACTTCCACCACTTTGGAGACCATAAACTTGTATTTTGCGACTGGTCAGTGCAGATAAAGTTTCTGCCCATCCCGCCCCGGGGTAGATAGGTTCGGAATCACTGTTATGAAAAGCAGCATCAGTTGCTAAAAAGATAATAGGCAAGGCTCCTGAACGCCAACCTCCGGCAGAGGGCTCAATGCTGGCGTTTGGATAGCCAGCAACCGTCCGCCCAGCACCAGTAGCGGCCTGGTAAAGCGCTTCTAATTGGCTTTCAGCCCCGTCCCCGCCGTAATGAAGGGTTATTCCACTAATGGCAGTAATGACTGTGTCTGGATCAGGTGTAAGAGGTTGATTAAGCCGATACGCATAATCACCTGCATAGGTGTAACCGTAAGGCGGAATTGGAAAATCGCTGAAGGTTGCTACACCAATCTGCACGTTTGTTCCGGCAGTCCGGAAAGCATTTACTATGTCCACAGCTTGGTTCTTGAACTGTATTATATCGTTGCCGTAACTTCCAGATACGTCCACCAGAAAAAGAATATCCACCTTGTCAAACACGGAACCGCTTGGAACGGTCACTCCCACGGGGATCGTCACATTGCTGACCTCGGTTGTAAGTTGCACCTCAATTAAATCACGTGTCGGTACAGTTTTACCCTTTACGCTTTCGAGCGCCAGGTCAACGGCGCCTTTGACATTTAGTCGTGCACCTTGCCCAACCCGAGGATCACCTTCTCCGACTTCATCCGAAGTTAATGGCTTCGTAAATCCAGCAGTAACACCAGAAGACAGGTTCACTTCGTTCACTATTGGAAGAGCGCTGCTTCGGAGGAGAGTCAGCACGTCTTTTGGAGATAGGTCAGGGTTAATAGACTGTACAGCGGCTATCGTAGCTGTAACGAGCGGCGCTGCGTATGAAGTACCAAAAAAACCATCACCGTGCAGTCCGACACCGTTAGACCCTGGGACTCGTCCCGCAGCAGCGATGTCCACACGGGCACCATAATCAGACCATTCAAACCTTCTACATTCAAACCTTCTGATGAAAGGGTCGTAATCCTCGTAATCATGGGCACCAACAATGATCATAGATTCACTGGGAATTCCTCCTGGAACAGAAAAGTTCGGACTAACTTGCGTGTCCGAGTTGCCTGCCGCGGCCACAATGACAGCTTGAGGGTATTGTGACTGTATGTGAGTCAGGACTTTTTCAAAGGCTTTCTTAAGACTCTCGAATTCCTCTTCGGACACAACTGATTCGTCGTCTAACACGGCCCCGTTAGTGTTTTTCGCTCCTTGCTTGTGCGAACCGAAACTCCAATTAATAACTGTAGCTCCCCCTGCAAGCATTTTGTAGGTGGCATCAATGTATCCTGAAGGCCATACAAGATTTTCTCTTCCAACAGAAATATTGAAGCCACCGTGATTGTTGCCAAGAGCATGCAACAACCCAGCGTTTTTTCCTGTTTCTTTGTTACCGTCACCCAACTCAGCTGCAACAATTCCGGTAACGGTTGTTCCATGGGCTTCTTCGGTGGCATTCCCATCAACATCACCTGCATAAATAGCAATATTATTGGGCCTAGCTGTGCCTCTATAAGCGTACCTGTCGAAATCAGCTGCATCATAATCTATTCCATTTTCAATAAGTCCAATTGAGGTAAATATTGGGTGAACCTTATCCAAATCGCTTGAATTCACTCTTTCTCTATAAAGTTCTGCACCTTCTTTGACCCCATTGGATAATCTCTGCAAGAATACGTTATAACAGCGATCCCCTGGGTCCTCGGGTAACTCAGTAGGCCAGTCCGTCTCACATGTAGTTGATTGCATATTTGCCATTGCAACATCTATCATCACAAAATCTACGGCAGGATCAGCCTCAAAGATGGCAACAGCCGCATCAAGCTCATCGAGAGTTTTCGTGTTTAGTTTAACCTGGTAGCCTGCAATCAACGGGAGTTGACCAACAACTAGTCCACTCTGAAGATCCGCAACACGTTGCGCCTCCTCAATGTTGTCAAACTCCTCGTTCATCGATATGATCAGCATATTTACCACTACTTTGTTGCCCAATTCATTTAGTACAATATCTTCACGAGCAGGTGTGGCGACCGAAATGTCGGACACACTGAACCATACAGCATTACTGGAACGCTCCCCCTGCTTCAGGTAGAGTGGTGCGCTCCTTGCGCCGGTAGGAACTTCAAATGTGACAGCATCTGTTCTTCCTGCGACAGGAGTTGTGCTAACGACCTGGCTACCCAAGACTGCCTGTAAAGGTTCACTATTGGTGTTTCCACTGAAGGTGAGGGTGACGGTAGCACCTGGCAAAGCAGCACTTGGAGTTACATCTTTAATCCTCAAATCAGAGACTGTGTGTATGTCCCAACCGAGATCTGACCAATCGAGGGGATATTGCCGGTTCTGCCTTACCGTGAAAGTGTCGGCGCTAGTTACCGTCTTCCCAGAGGCCACATCGCCGAAGCTCAGGGTCCCGTGAACCACAATGGTGTGCGGAGAATTGCTGGTTAGCGTGGCTGTGGCATTTTGGGCATCCGAGCCGATGTTGGTTATATCCGCGTGATAAGTATACTCATACTCAGTCCGGCTTACCCGCGTTTTACTCACCACGGTATAATTCCCAATACTCAGATCGTGGGCTGATGCTATTCCTGTGGATAAGAGCAGAATGCCGACACAGAATAGACTAATCGTGCGAAGCAAATATTTCATGACTACCCCTCCCATTTACGTGTTTAACCTCATATGCCGAAAAACACCTTATCCCATTTTATGCTACGGGTTTCTTAACCCTTTTGCCCAGGCCTGCCAGGCCTAACAGACCAGACCCCACAAGCAAAATTGTTGCTGGTTCAGGGACGGGTGCAGTATCGCCCGATTCGATCGTGTTAAAATAAGGATCATAGACTTCAAAGAATTGTGAGCCAGGGACACCGCTTCCGAGCCAGACGAAGCTCACAGCAAAAGGGTCTGCCAGAGATGCTCCGCTTTCCAGAGCCAAGGCGTCATAAGCACCGTCATCGGGAATACCGTTGTCGGGCTGCCACACGATGGGATCCCAGTCGTCGTTCACATATGGTGGTGGGTCCACCAGGTTGGAATAGAGCGAATAGTCAAAATAAATGGTGAGGCCATAATCCACGTCGAACGAATAATCGCTCACTGCGTATTCGTATTGCCATAGATCTTCGCCTGGTGTCGTGTCAGCCAGATTGGTGGCCTCATATAAGATTTGGATAGCGTGTGATTTCCCAACCGGAAACAATAGCAAGACCAGAAGTCCGGCTGTAAGCATTGAAAAAGCATAACGTTTCATATGGTTGCCCCCTTTCATCATTTTTTCCTCTTTTGACTAACAGTTTTGGCTCGTTTCAAACCAACCAAACTCGGTGTCCACGCCAAAGCTGTGGCAGACGCATACCACAACTATCACGTGGAATAGCCCCCCACCAGACAGCTCGATCAGAAGCCCATTTTTCCTTTTTCTCCGTATAACTTCTTGACACATATATCCTTGCTGTCTATCACGAACATACAGTTCTTCTGAGTTTCGCGGCTCGTGAATGGAATTGGGCTCGCAACGTAGCTCCATTTACTGTATGTCCACACTTCGTAATCATCCTCGGGAAACATGTCCTCAGGCGGTCTTTTCAAGAAGAGACGATACATGTAGTCGTCCAAACGTTTCTTGTCGAAGTTCATCATTTGCTCCGGATGTCCAAGCTTGGCTGCAATCTCATCCTTTGTGGTTTCTCCCTCAATGATCTCCTCGACGACCGATTTTGACAGCTTTGAACTGCCAATTGATGCACAGGCAATGAACGAGACTGCCAACACGGACAGTGTAATCAATGACAAAATTCGCATTCTGCTTTGCATTTCTATACCTCCTCAGGGTGAGAGTGTTTTTCCTGTTGCCCTCTCACATAGCATATTCAACATAAAGACCTATGAACGTACTTCACACTATTCATAAAATCCGTTATCCACGTCGGATTTTTGTCTCCGTCTCAGGATGAACCTTTCCAATGCATCTTCGGGAATGCGGTATCCCTTCTTCTCTCCAATGGAGAGGTAAGGCAGCTTTCCAGCATCAATGAGATAATAAACATGGCGACGACTGCAGTTTAGTCTCTCAGCCGCTTGACTCACTCTAAGCAGTCGAGTTTTCTGACGTGTCCTTGTATTCATCCAATCGGTCCTTCCTTCACCCCGTTGTTGTATAACGGGGAACTGCGGATCTCCTTCGTACCTTACGGAACTACGGGGTTCATCCTACGATCTCCAACAATGGCGTCGTTTAGCGGTCTTGGCATCCACCATTCTTCATAGAATCTATGTTTGGTCCCCTTGAGCCAGGCAACTGCTGCCGGTTCCTTTTTTTCGCAAACCGTATTCAATTTCCCTCCTTTCTGTTTAGCGCTATCAGGTTTGCTTTCCTCAAACTCTTTGCCCTTCTGATATGAATAAGACGCTCTTTTGATGAAAAGATTTCACTTGTTGTAGATTGGAAAATTGTAGGGCTTAGAGTGTGTTACTTTTGCAGCGGTGTATCGTGGGTTAAGAAAACCCTGTTGTACTTTTTGCGTCTTACTTCTGATCTTGCTGTCGGCAAAGGCGACTGTGGGTTCCTTTAAGTTTCTTCCTCCTCCCACAACGACCGCCTCCGTAAAATCTGCGCATCCACTTCCTGGTAGTTGGTCCCGTAAATGAACCGGGACATATTTTTTACCTTTGTCGCGAGCTTCTCGTCATAAGGAGTCTCATCCTTTTGCGTTCGGAAACTGAATGGCGGCGTTGCTTCATTGCTCATCTGCAACCTGGCATATCCCTGCCAGTTGGGCAGTCCCGTGATATCGCGGGAACTGAAGTGAGGATTAAGCGCCGGAGAAAGCCTCGCAGCATCTTCCTGACCAAGGCGGAATATGAGGATGGTTCCTACATTCCCGAGGATAGCTGAGAGGAGATTATTCTCTTTTGACGAGGCCGAGCTGAGCTGGGCGGTGTATTGTGTCGCAAGCACCAAACCCATCCTGAATTTTCGGGCCTCCGACAAAAGCTCCATGAAGTTTTCAGACGGGAGGTTGTGACACTCATCCACATAGAGGAAAAAGTCGCGCCTCTCTTCCGGCCTCATGTCCCCCCGTTTCATGGCTGCCAGCTTGAATCGGGCCACAATCTGGTTTGCGAGCAGCGCGCTGACCGTTGCGCCGAATCTTCCTTTGCCCAGTTTAACAAGAAGGATCTTGCCTTCGTTCATGATCTCATCAAAATCAAAGCTGGTCTTCTCCTGCCCGATGATTCGTTTGAGCGTAATATCATAGGTAAAGCGGCTGAATTTGCAGGTGATATAGGGAGAGAGGTTCTGGATGCTTGCGTCTCCTCCGGTCCTTTCGAGTTCTTTTACAAAGTCCTGAATCTGCCCATCCCGGATGGAACGTTGCAGCCAGCGTCGAAAATCCTTGCTCAGGTAACAGGCGGTGAATTCAAGCAGGGTGGGAATAAAATCGTCCCTTGCTTTTTCACCCATAAGGAGTTTGAGCATGCCCCTAAAGTGTGTTTCGAAGATAGGCCCTCCCACTGACTTCATGTCATAGAGGCGATCCAGGGTCAGGTATATCTCGTCTATTATGAGGTCCCTTTCTTCTATGGTCTTCCACTCGATCAGATTGAACCCAAGCGGCATTTCCCTGTCGAGCGTGTCAAACAGGATTACATCGTCAATTCTCTTTTCGGGGATCCTGCCGAGGATTGAATCGACCATCTCGCCATGAGGGTCAATGACCGCCAGGCCTCTACCGGCACGCATGTCCTGAAGGATCATGCTTTCCATAAGCGTCGATTTCCCTGTGCCCGTCTGCCCGAGGATAAATGTGTGCCTCATTCTGTCTTCCATATTCACGCTTACGGGCTGCACCATGCCCTGGTGCTCATTAACGACCAGGTCAATACCATTGTTTGTGGATGCCTTTGTGGCAGGGAGAAGGGCAAGGGATGTCCGCCAACGCTTTACAGGCAGGCCGAGATGATCCTCCATGGGAGGCGACGGGAGCCTGAAGGCACATGCGGCTTCGGTTAACGTAAAAGGCTCCTGGTCCGCGAAATAGTCCCTGTTTAGGGCATCTGTCTCCGAGATATCAGCGAGCGCAAACCCACCTTGAAACAGATTATCCTCGTCAGTGGCGGACTGCGGCCCAGTGATGGCCCTGCCCAATACATTGCCCAACGACCTGTCAATGGGATGGGGAGCCACAATAAAAACACCCAGGTTGAAGCAGTGTTCTCTACACCGGGCCAACCGCATCAAAGAAAGATCACGAATAAGGCCGGCCTGACGATTGAGCGTTACCTGGTACTCTTTGGTGCCCGACAGAAACATCTCACAGGTATCAATCGTTTCCTTCAGCCGGTACAGACTCGATCCTTTGGCCGAAGCCGTCTTCAGCCTTATGATGATCTGGATCGGGTCCAATTGCCCCATCAATGTCACCATAAGCCTTGACCAGTCATTCATGGAAGGCACCCAGGGAAAGATATGCGTCACCGCGTTGGCCCCCTCCCCTTTCTTGACCACCATCGGCCCGAAACCCACGGAAAGTCTTGTTAGCGGAGTTGAAAGAGAGATCACTTCCTCCTTGCGCTGAACAGTCAGAGCATGGGTGGGATTAAACGGAGCCCTTATATGCGCAAGCTCATTGTCATCGGTCACAGGGCCAAAGTCCGCTTCCGGGATGTGAGCCCCCAACAGAGGCATAAGTGTCAAAAACCTGGATATGATCTCTTCCTTGACCCCTTCTTCGGTAGGTGCAATGGCCCGCAAAAAAAGCGTGATCAAAAGCCTCCCCTTCGGCCGGAAGACCAGGTCAGGCAACGCTGTCAAATGCAGCTCCAGGCAGAGGCTCTCCGGCCACGAGGAAAAAGCGTGTAAAAGGGCCTCCCACCCCTGGTGCTGTACCCTTGGATCCAACCTATTAAGACTGGGTACCTTTTCTTCTCTCGAACCGTACTGGTCCAGGAGCAGATCACCCTTCAGGATCGATTTCAATTTAAGGGCAGCCACCCCCTCGAAGCCTTCATCGGTTTCAGAGATGAGAATATTTGGAAAACGAATCGTTGGTTTCATGCTTACCTCGTTTGTCATTTGCCATTTGTCACTTGTCATTTGTCGTAGGCAATAGTTACTCCTGATAACGATGAACTATTAGCTGTCCACAATTTTCTGACTGTGGTCCTCACGTGTGCCTACTCCTCACTCCCCACTCCCTTCTCGTCCAGGTGTAGTATTCTTCCTACTGCCTCTTGTGAAAGGCCCATATTAATCAGGTCTCGCGCCAATGCCGTCTTTGCACGCATATTTGTTTCCGCCATCGCTTCCCACCCGGTCATCTTTTTCTCGTTTTCGCATTGTCGTTTTTTCTTCTCTTTGACAGACCGCTTAGGCCTCACCACCCGCTCTTTCTCAAACACTCCGGAATTCTTGTTCATAATTATCCATCCTCCTGTTGTTAGGATTTACGTGTGGACCGTCGAATTGCCAAAAGGTCCCGTCTCTAAAAGATAGGAGACGATATGTTCTCAAACAATTTGCATTTTTTGGAATTGTTAAACAGGAAGGAAAAACAGAAGTGAATGATTGGTGAATGCTTATCTTTTGGTAGCTCACAGTATTGAAAAGATGGGAAACACATGGACTGGAGAGTAGACCCTGCCGGGATGTTCGCTAAGTGCGGGCGAGCTACGAGCCGCGACAGGATCGGCTCTGATTGTCCCGATAAGGTAATGATTTGTTATGATATTTGAATTTTAGTAGCAAAATAGTAACCAAACGAAAAAGAGCCTGAAATTAGACCGATTATCCCAATTAGTAGTGATACCCAACCCTTCACCGGCACATGTTTCCATAACCATTCCAACGTCAAACGCTCATTGGGAGGCATTTTTAAACCAAGCTTTTTTTCAAATTTATCATATGACCGAGGATTAATCTCAAATGCACCTTTGCGATGGTCTGACTGACGTATGTCGGTATCTGATCGAAATTCTTTTTCAATTTCTTGTGCTTTAATATCATCGAAGCCCAAATCATGGAGCCTGTCATCAATAATTTTCGGGGTCATATCGGATCGCAATCTTACAACCCGTGTAATATAATATAGAAAGTATTTCGCCCGATTATGAGGGGTCGGCTGGTCAAATGAAATTCGTTCTCTGAATTCCGGCAGAGATAAGTCTCAGATACTAAGATGTTTCGTAGCCAAGTGGTAGCTAACCAATGAAAGGAGAATCAGGGCTGAAATTGACACAAACATCAAGGATAGTTGAAAAAGTGCGTTTCGGCGAAAGAGTACTTCACTTAAAGTGGGTTTTAGATATTTTGTCATACGTTCAAAAGTTACTGGGGTTACTTCAAAGGCACCTGACCGCTGTCTGGATGGGCGGATGTCCTCATTATTAGAAAAATACTCTGTGATTTGTTCGGTGGTAATATCATTATAGCCCCAATCATATAAGCGTTCCTCGATAACATCAGGAGTCATATCATTGCGAAGTTTTGCAACTCTCGTGACAAAGAATAGTAACCACTTTGCTCGTTCTTCTGCAGAAGTAGTGGGCATATCAAATTCTACTCGTTTTCGAAATTCTGGAATAGATACGTTCATAGCTATGCCTCCTGCGGTTCGTTGCTGTTACAGATATTCTCTCGTTTCACACAATTCCCCGTTAGGCAGGATATTTTGTGGAGTCTCAAGGTATTAGCTCTATTTTTTCCCTTTAGTTGTAAGACAACAATTTTAAGATTTCTCTGTTTTGTTCTATCTGCCAAACAACCTCAGAGATACTCCACTCAAATGCCGCTTTTAATTCATAGATTCCTTGCTCAACGCGTTCTATCTACACCATAGGCACCATATAGGCAACCCTGTCTATTCCGTCACGAACTCTTTCCTGGCTGGCGATAATTGCGTTTGTAGAAGCTGATTGAGTGGCAATCAATGCCTCAATTTGTTTGCTTATGACTCCTGTTTGTTTTCTTACATCTCTTCCAAGTTGTATAGTATGATAGTATTCCTTTTTTCTTTCCCATGGAGCCAGTTCATTCAAATACAGTTCCATTTTTTGCTCCTGTCGTGGCACAGTGAAAGGTTGGCTATGCATAGCGAGACTGTCGAAAAAGCCCAATTGTTGCATTTTTTGAAAATTCACATATTGTAACATCAGGCACTTACAAGTTACAAAATCAGACATAACTTGCGATTAGCACAACCTGTCAGACAGATGTTATTGAAGTTGTGAAAAGCATATTAAAACCTCAGCCACTTTTTCTTTCCTGTGTTCGACGCTTGGCAGCTGTAATCAGACGCCCTACCTAATATTTGTGGGAACAAGCGCGGCTATTGCATTCCCGACGCCAGGGAGCGTCCGTAATACCAGCCTTTTGTGCCCTGATGAGTAACTTGCGGAATTACCTCTTGTCCGTTTTCTGAATTATCTACTCGCATCCACGGACGCACCACACATGATCACCCCCAGCATTATGCCCCGTGATTGTTCTTTCTCTCAACAATCCAACCCATCGTCTACCTTTCTTCACGAGTTCTGATGTGTGATATTCACGCTGTAAATTTTTGAAAGGATGTGGTTCCTCATTATGATAGACAGTGAACATTCTTTTTATTTCTGACCGATTAGGGAGCCTCCAACCAGAGAGGTCAGCAATGAATAGGTTCTTACACGCTCTCCTTGCATCAACCCACGTCATTTCATCCTTAAAATAATTCGCATCCTTTAACCACAACAATTTAGTCACGATGTCATAAACAATCCCGTTCCCCAGATCCACAAACCTGGATGCAAAGAGGTCATATTTTTTGTTGGTACCGTCATCAATGACGTATGCCCGTGCAACCCTGAAAAACTTGGTTGATTGGAAATTGCCTGAGATTTCCGGGCGTAAGATATTGTTCTCAAAATGTTGTTTGAATATTCTTGCCTCAGTTTTGGGTATAGGGATATTGGCATTGCACGCGATCAACACCCCTCCGTAAGGCTTTTTTGATTTGATGGTAACCGGATAGGTACTGGATTTTGCATCGTATGTGTGCAGCTCCAGAATTAGGTCCTGGGCGGTCAGAGTAAACTCCTGGCCGGAGAGCTTTTTCAGGGCCTCAATAAAAGGGGAAACTTCTTTATTGTAAGCATGTTCTATCTTCTTGCTCGTCTCGATGAATCCCCTTGTTTGCTCCTGCCCGGCCTCCGTTTTCATGCGCTCAACTCGGTTCTTGAATTCGGCCTCTGATTCAAACTCATCCTTTTTCGCCTGGACTGCCTTTTCGAATTTCTCGTTTACCTGTTTACTCACCATGTTTATGGCATTTGCCAGTTCCTTGCGATAATCTTGCTTTATTTTCTCGATTTTCGTATCGATCTCCTGCATCTCCTTTATGGTCGCAGCCAGCGAAAGTGCATGGAGAACACTGTCCCCCATCGCATTTCTCTTGGCCTCAACATCCCTTTTTAAAGCCGCAAGCTTCAATTCGGTCTCCTTCTTCTTGCTTGCCAGTTCCTGTTCTTTGCGGAGTCGTTCAGCCTCTTCCTGCTTCCTTCTCTTCTTTTCAGCAGCAAGCCTTTCCCCTTTCAACTGTTCGGCCTTCAGTTTTGCCAAAACTGCCTTTTTCTCAAGTTCTGCTTGACGTTGAGCCATTTCATCTTTTGCTTTCAATGCCGCTTCTTCCAGGGCTTTCAACCGCTGAAGCTCTTCTTGCAGGCCCGCAAGTTTGGCCTGGGTATCTTCAACCTTTCTTTCGAGAGAAGGGACAAAAACATAATCTCCCATGCCAAACAATTCACCATGCTTGGGTGTCTGGGTATGACCTCTTGCCCCCGCATCCGAGAACACCTTTTCCTTTACCATCGTGCTTAGTTCAGTTGCGGTAATAAAATCATCAGTATTTTCCAGCACATCTATCAATCTTCCCGTAAATACGGAGTGCCCCTTGGGGCCGCCGTCCAACACCTCCTGATCCTTACTTCCTGCCGTCAAGACCTGTCGGACTTTTTCCTTTGTAATTTCTTTTAAGTAGTCAAAATTTCTTGCCGTTTTTCTTGATGCCCCCCTCTTTGCCACCAGCAGGCCGCTGTAGCAAGAATCCATCACGTAGAAGATATGCTTAGCAGGGATTCGTTTGGAGATATCATCTTTAATCATGGTCATGGATATATTCTTGTAAAGTTCTGCATCCTCGAACGTTCCATCAAATGGTAGAAGATAGCCCAAGTCCCCATAAGATGTCTTTTCCGTGTAACCATGCCCCGCCCAGAAGACAAACACCGAGTCTTCTTCTGAAATTTTGCTTAGATCTCCGGATAGCACCTTCATGATGTTAGCCTTCGTAGCTTCTCGATTGTATAGAGTGATGATTTTATCGAATTTAAAGTTCTTTTTGAGGATCTCCGCGACCCCCCTTGCATCTCGGACCGCATAGGAGAGCTGTTTATCGAATGGCAGGTTGATATACTGGTCAACGCCGATAACAACGGCATACGATTTGTTGTAGAGCCTAACCTCCTTCTTTTTGCCCGATGCCTTGTCATATGCCATAATACGAACACCACGGCTCTGACCGGCAAAAAGGCTTGGCAATGAAATACCACAGACAACCAAAATGATCACAAATACCAAACAAAACCTACATAGGAATTTCTTTTGGGCAACACCCTTCATGACAAACTTCCTCCGCTTGATCTGTTTACATATAAGCTTTCAGGCATACACCTTCCCGACTTCAACCCTTTTCGAAGAGCCGCAGGAGGGACACGCCGTCCCACCACATTCGTTGCAGTACTTGGTGTCGCAATCACGGCACTTGTAGACCGGGAAAAAGTTACTGGAAAAACTCTTTTTTGCCTTGCGGCCACAATTGGGACAACGTCGATAGTCGGTCATGTCCATCTCCCTTACTGAAGATATTTTGGTCATCGTTCAGCACTCGGGAATCGAGTAACAAAGGACTTGAATGGCTTCCGGGCTTTGTCGAAGTCCCCCTTATCAAAAGCCTCCTTGGTTTGTGTGTATGCCTTCTCCTCTGAAAAAACCTTATCCGAGCTTTCCAATCATGGTCCCGTTACAATAATCACGTCTTCTTTCCCATCTTTCCATTTGGCCACAGGAGTTTGGAGGAGATTCTCGCCGAATATTCTTCTTGATGTATTGTCAACATTTGTTGTTATGTAGTTGGCCAGATCGTCGACTCTGATCAGACCCGCTTGTTTCTGCGTGCCCTCTCCTCCTAATCCTTTTAACAAGAAGTAGGTAAAAAGCCCGTGCTCCATTTCGGGGTAGGCATTGCTCACCTGATTTGCCTTCGTAGCTGAAAATACGATAAGGTTGTCCTGTAGTGCCGGGTCTTTGATTTTAATAAGGCCGGGTCTTGCCCCTTCAAAGAGGAGTTTTTGCTCTTCGCTTCTGCCAGCCGCGCCGCTGAAGCACGCATCGAGAAATACGTAGACGTTTTCCGCCTTGAGTTTACCGAGTGAT
>JBDRFJ010000137.1:0-25165 GCA_043818915.1 Pseudomonadota bacterium
AAAAAGCTAACTTGAGAGACGACCAGCGATAGAACGACAAGCAAACATTAAACAACACGTATCTCAAGCTGTAAAATGATTTTTTTGAACCAAAAACTCAAAAAGGACTGATCTGTCCAAATCTATATCGGGTTTTGGGTAAGTGATTATTCTTGACAAAAAATGGGTTTTATATTAGGCACAACTTGGTGAGTTGAGTAACACAATGGAGTGTTGCTCACGTACGACAGCGATGTCCATCTATCCTACATGGGATAGTTTGGACTTTTTTTTTGCGTACAAAAAGACCCTTTAAGTTCTAGAATAAACAGGAGGAATTATGACATCGAAGCTTGACGAAAAAATTGAACCTATTTTCCAGCAGGTGATAAAACGCAACCCTGGCGAAGTCGAATTTCATCAGGCGGTTCGGGAGGTGCTCGAATCCCTTGGCCCGGTTCTGGTGAAGCACCCGGAATTTGCTCACCACAAGATTATAGAGCGCATCTGCGAGCCGGAGCGCCAGATTATCTTTCGTGTACCCTGGTTGGATACCAACAAGGTAGTGCAGATAAACCGCGGATTTCGCGTCCAGTTCAACAGCGCCCTGGGCCCCTACAAAGGTGGGCTGCGTTTCCATCCCTCTGTTTACCTGGGAATCATTAAGTTCCTCGGTTTCGAGCAGATCTTCAAAAACGCTCTTACCGGCATGCCGATCGGCGGCGGCAAGGGGGGCTCGGACTTTGACCCAAAGGGGAAAACAGACGGCGAGATCATGCGTTTCTGCCAGAGTTTCATGACCGAGCTGTATCGTCACGTGGGCGAGTATACCGATGTGCCGGCTGGTGATATCGGGGTTGGCGGTCGGGAAATTGGCTACCTGTTTGGCCAGTACAAGCGCCTTACAAATCGGTACGAGTCTGGTGTGTTAACCGGCAAGGGCATTGACTGGGGTGGATCGTTGGCACGCACAGAGGCTACCGGATACGGTGTGACCTTCTTTGTGAATGAAATGTTGAAGGTGCGGAATGACTCATTAGATGGCAAGACCTGCCTTGTTTCCGGAGCCGGCAACGTGGCTATCTACGCTATAGAGAAGCTACACCAACTGGGCGCTAAGGTAGTGGCCTGCTCCGACTCCAACGGGGTCATCTATGATGAGAAGGGGATCGACCTCAAACTGGTAAAACAACTCAAAGAGGTCGAACGGCGACGCATCAAAGATTATGCGAGCCACCACAAACACGCAAAATATACCGCCAACGGCAATATCTGGGAAATCCCCTGCCAGGTTGCTATGCCTTGCGCCACGCAGAATGAAGTCAACGGCAAGGACGCTGCTACGCTGGTCAAAAACGGTTGCATCGCCGTCGGCGAAGGGGCGAACATGCCTACCGCCCCGGAAGGGATCAAGGTTTTCCTCGAAGCCAAAATCGCTTATGGCCCGGGCAAGGCAGCCAACGCGGGCGGTGTGGCTACCTCGGCATTGGAGATGCAGCAGAATGCCAGTCGTGACGCCTGGACTTTTGAATACACCGAACAGAGGCTGGCCCAAATCATGAGCAGAATCCACAAGCTTTGCTACGAAACTGCGGAAGAGTTTGGGACGCCGGGTAATTACGTAACCGGCGCCAACATCGCCGGTTTCGTGAAGGTAGCCAAGGCCATGTTAGCCATGGGCCTGATTTGATGACTCTAAGAGCAGACCACAGCGAATAACAAGGGCCCGGTTTTGCCGGGCCTTGTTTTCCATCGCTATCTCCAGCTTCACTGAGAGCGTGTCTTAAAATTCTGATCCTACTGCAAAAGCGTGAGAAGCAGCCCAAATCTCCGCAAATTTTCGTCAAATAGGCTTGCTATGATCCTCAAATTTGTGAAAATTTGGTCTCGCTTTCACACTTTTTCGCTACGGACATAATTTTAAGACACGCTCTGCAAACAGAGTACTTTCTGAGATACCACATCCGCAATCAGTTGCAGACCCTTCCCCGGGATATCGCAGACCTTGACGACATGTTTGTATTTCCTGCCGGAGGGCACCAGATCTTCCATGGCATTAGGCAGCCTGTCCAGCCAGTCTGTATTTAAGAAACAGTTGTCATGTTCGGGATAAAGGGCCAGATAAAAGATATCGGTCTCAACGAGGTCGAGGAAGAAGTGGGTGCCGAACGACAATTCCGGCATAAGGCCGGCGTGTCTGAACGCTACCTCAGCCAGGGCCGTGAAATTGTTGATTTCTGCAAAACTGACGGGAACGCCCAGGGACGGAGTCGATGTCCCCCATCGTCCCGGTCCCAGCAACATCGTAGCAGGCTCCCTTTTGTCACTGATAATTCTGTTCAATCTTCCCACCAACCGCGCGATATCGTATTGTTCGGACTGCAATAATCGGACGTACTGCTCTGGGTCGACCCAGATAATCCTCTTGATGGTCTGCGAAATGCTGCCACCCATGAAATTACCTTCCGACTGAAAAAAAATGTTTTCCTGATCAACGTGGCCAGGCATTTCGATTCTTATCTGTTGGCCTTTAGTTTGTAGCGGGCGGCACTGGAGCAGGTTGATACACGCTGCGCCGTCCGAAGCAAAATTCACAGTGAATTCCACATCCACCGGATACTGATAGGCGCTTTCCAGGGTCTTGAGCATTCGCTGCATAAGATTTGTGAAAGAGGTTTCGGACAGCAGTCTGTCAAAGGTGAGCAGCCATGCTTCATGACCCTTGCTGCCGCGTTCTGCAAGCTTCCGGGCCGTTTCATAATCCCTTATGGCGTACAGGTCCAAAGAGATGTTCAGCTTTTCGTTTGATAGTGTCAGTAATGAGATCGTCTGCAGGGCATTGTCGTTGACATTCAGCAGGTCCACGTCCTTTTGTGAAAACCTTCTGGTATCCTCGATCCCTTGTTGAGGTTTCATCAGCGGTGCGTCTAAGGCGACGATACGTAAATAGTCCACGTCAACGCGGTCAACCGCTCTAGTGCCGAGCCCAAACACCAGGCGCAGCATCCCTGCATTTGGATCCAGATCCCTATTCCATACGAATGTGTTATAGGAGAGACCTACGCCGGCCAGTTCTGGGAAATAATAGTGCTTGTGGAATGCACCGGAAACTCTTTGGATTAGCAAAGCCATCTGTTCTTCCATCTGGTCCAGACCCCGCTGCCTACGATAGGCCAACGCGTCTTCGCTCATGGTACTGGCAAAGATATTTCTGATGGCTTCCTCAAGCTGTTTATAGCGTTGCTCCGGTGTTCCCTGGTTGACACAGAAAAAACTTTCATATTTGCCGGCAAAAGCGTTGCCGAAGTCGTCCTCCAGCAGGCTGCTTGAGCGTACGATAATGGGGTATTGACCAAAATATTCAAGCATCTTCTGGAATTCTTCTCGGATGTCATCAGGAAAAGTCCCATGTCGCATTTTCTCCCTAAGTTCTCTGGCAACCTCGAAATAACCCTCCTTAGTTTTCTGCCTCATCAGGAGTTCCCACCATCCATTGTGCACGATATAGGAATAGTAGACATCAGAACCAATATAGAAGGAATCGTGGGGTTCCAAGTGGCGCTTCCAGTCAAAGGATTGGTCGCGCAGCAGAATTTTTCGGGCAAGGAGCATGCCTGCGGCCTTACCACCGATAAAGCCTGTCCCGACCATGCGTGATTTGATATCCAGCAAGTCTCTCAGGGAAAAAGAGGTTCGGCTCAAAGACAGCATGCGATCTCTGCGACTAATCATTACCCGGCAGAGCTGGTCAGTCATCTGCTGCCGATCTTCTTCTGCCGAAGACGTTATGGCAAGGTCCTCGGCCTCAAGAAACAGTCTGTCCCAATAATCCAATTGTAGTCTGGGATCGTCCCAAGTCCGCCGGCAGATGCTGGTCAAAAGATTTGTAGCATCACAACTGTTTGCAACCGGAGCAAAACTTCCATCCTTTTTTATGTGGGGGAGAAACATGGTGGGAGAATGCCGGTTCCATACCTTCAAAGGGTGAATGTGGATCCTGCCTCCGCAGTCATGTATGTCGAGAAGTACCTGGGTTGTTTGGCGAATACGGGCAATAGTCTTAAACGAGTGACTAGCCCGCATGAGAGCAAAATAACCCACTGTGTCCAACTCAAAAAGGTAAGGACAGGTCACCATGAAAAAGCTGCCTATCATCTGATCGGTTGCCCATGCGGAAAGCAGGTCTGAAAGGCAGTCGAACACGTAAAAGACACCTTTCCCTTCGTCGGCGACAATTGAATGTATTCTGGTGGTGAATGACTCGAATCCACGAAAGGCGTCCAGTTCGTAGACGACCACATCATCGGTAGGTTCAATAAGCGGTTTATGCTGAGCGAATCTTATGTAAACGACCCTTTTTTCGTGCTTTAAGGCATCCTGAACAAAAGGTGTCACGAAATATTGGTAATCGCTAATGTTGTCGACGCGCCAGACGACGTTGTCGCCAATTCGTAACCCGTTCAGAATGTCATCCAAGCCTTTCAGGCCGGTTGTTACGCGCATTGCTGAGATCATGAAAAAACCTCCTATTTTATATCCAAACCCCCTTTTTTTGTTTTAAAGCAAATGTTAGGCCAAGACTATATTTAATGTAAAGTCAGAAGGTTATAAGAACACCTCAAGGTTGCAATTGATTTTAGCCGACAGTTTTGTAGGCCCTGTGTCTGCGCAACTACATTTTCGTAGAGTTTGCTTTGACTGACCCGACCTTATTTAGACCGACTTTGCCTGTTGCAAGATTGAACCAAAATGTTATATGTATGTCTTGTTTTATCACGATCTCTTTCTTTTGGTTTTGGTTTGGCAACTCTAGCCACGGGAAGGGATCGTTATTTAATCAAAACTTTTTGCCTCTCTGATCAAAAGGAGCCTCTATATGCCAAAACGAGACGATATAAAGAAAGTAATGATTATTGGTTCCGGGCCCATTATCATAGGCCAGGCCTGTGAATTCGACTATTCCGGCACCCAGGCCTGCAAAGCCCTTCGTGAACTCGGTTATGAGATCGTGCTGGTCAATTCCAACCCGGCAACCATTATGACCGACCCCGGCACGGCCGACTTTACCTACATTGAGCCGCTCAATCTTCAAACCATGAAAGAAATTATTGAAAAAGAACGGCCGGATGCATTGCTTCCCAACCTCGGCGGCCAAACAGGACTCAATCTCTCTGCGGAACTGGCACGCACAGGCGTGCTCGACCAATACGGGGTCAAGATTATCGGGGTTCAGCCCGATGCAATAGAGCGCGGCGAAGACCGTACCGCATTCAAGGAGACCATGGAACGACTCGGTATCGATATGCCGAAGAGTAAATCCGTATACAGCGTGGAAGACGCTGAAACAGTCGCTGCCGAGCTTGGTTATCCGGTAGTCATACGTCCCGCATACACCATGGGAGGGACCGGAGGCGGCTTAGTCTACAACGTGGAGGAGTTGAGAACCGTTGCGAGTCGAGGCATCGCAGTAAGTCTTGTTGGCCAGATATTGGTTGAAGAATCGGTGCTGGGATGGGAAGAACTCGAGCTTGAAGTGGTGCGCGATGCCAAGAACCAGATGATTACAGTCTGTTTTATCGAGAACGTGGATGCCATGGGGGTCCACACCGGTGACTCATATTGCACCGCGCCCATGCTCACCATCGACCCTGAACTCCAAAAGCGCCTTCAAAAATATTCTTATGACATTGTCGAGGCCATTCAGGTAATCGGCGGCACCAATATTCAATTTGCCCATGATCCTGAGACAGGCAGGGTGGTGGTGATTGAGATCAATCCCAGGACGTCGCGATCTTCCGCTCTCGCATCCAAGGCAACCGGTTTTCCGATCGCTCTCATCTCCTCGCGTTTGGCCGCGGGCTTGACCCTTGATGAGATTCCCTACTGGAGAGACGGCACACTGGAAAAATACACACCGTCGGGTGACTATGTGGTCGTCAAATTTGCCCGGTGGGCCTTTGAGAAATTTGAAGGCGCCGAGGACAAACTCGGAACACAGATGCGGGCCGTCGGCGAAGTAATGAGCATTGGCAAGACATACAAAGAAGCCTTTCAAAAGGCCATCAGGTCCCTGGAAAACGGCCGGTACGGGCTTGGCTTTGCAAGGGACTTCCATGAGCAATCCCTTGAGGAGTTGATGGAACTGTTGGCCGAGCCATCGAGCGAACGGCAGTATATCATGTATGAAGCGCTGCGCAAGGGGATAAGCGTGGACACACTCTACCAAAAAACGCACATCAAGCCATGGTTCATAGAGCAGATGAAGGAACTTGTGGAGCTTGAGGAGAAAATCCTCCAGTACAAGGGAAAACTCCCCCCGGATGATCTGTTGATACAGGCCAAAAAGGACGGGTTTGCAGATCGGTACCTTTCGCAGATCCTCAATATCCCTGAAAAGGAGATCAGGCAGAAGCGCATTTCTTTAGGCATAGTCGAGGGATGGGAGCCGGTACCTGTCAGCGGTGTGGAAAATGCGGCCTACTACTTTTCTACCTACAATGCTCCTGACAAGGTTGAGGTAAGCAAGAAGAGAAAGATCATGGTGCTCGGTGGTGGGCCCAATCGCATCGGTCAAGGAATAGAATTTGACTACTGCTGCGTTCACGCAGCCCTTGCCCTCCGTGACGAGGGGGTTGAGTCAATCATGGTCAACTGCAACCCCGAAACAGTCTCAACCGATTATGACACCTCGGACAAGCTTTACTTTGAACCGCTTACGGTCGAGGACGTATTGAGCATCTATGAAAAGGAAAAACCCGAGGGCGTGATTGTACAGTTTGGAGGCCAGACACCGCTCAATATCGCCAATGAACTGGCCGAGGCAGGGGTGAAGATCATCGGGACATCACCGGAGACCATAGACCTGGCCGAAGATCGTGATCGCTTCCGCCAGATAATGCACAAGCTGGGCATTCCAGAGCCTGAATCAGGCATGGCCAGCACATTAAATGAGGCCCTCGGAATCGCGGAAAAAATCGGCTATCCCCTTATGTTAAGGCCGTCCTATGTACTTGGCGGGCGAGGTATGGAGGTGGTCCACGACGAAGAGATGCTCAAACGCTATGTTGCCGCTGCCGTAGACGTTACGCCAGAGCGTCCTATCCTGATCGACAAATTTCTGGAAAACGCCATCGAGGCCGAGGCGGACGCTATTTCCGACGGCGCCGACGCGTTTGTTCCCGCGGTAATGGAACATATCGAGCTGGCCGGAATTCACTCAGGAGATTCCGCCTGCGTGATCCCGCCCATAAGTATCCCTGCCAGACATATTGAGACCATACGCGAATATACAAGAAAGATCGCAATAGAACTCAATGTAGTCGGATTGATGAATATCCAGTACGCCATAGCAAACGACATTGTCTATGTGCTTGAAGCCAACCCGCGTGCCTCTCGAACCGTGCCTCTTGTCTCAAAGGTCTGCAACATTTCAATGGCGCGCATTGCAACTCAGGTGATGCTCGGTAAAAAACTTGCCGAGCTTGACCTTAAGCACAAGTCTATTACGCACTTTGGCGTAAAGGAAGCAGTATTCCCCTTTAACATGTTCCCTGAGGTTGACCCGCTCCTGGGGCCGGAGATGCGGTCTACGGGCGAGGTACTGGGACTGGCTGACTCTTTTGGTCTCGCCTTTTTTAAAGCCGAGGAGGCCGCACAGCAGGCGCTTCCTTCCGAGGGGACCGTCCTGATAACCGTCTCCGAGAGAGAAAAAACCAGCGTTGTTGAAGTAGCCCGCCAGTTCAATAAACTCGGCTTTAGGATCAAGGCCACCAACGGCACCAATAAGTTTTTGGCCGACCATGGCATTGAATCCGAGGCCATACGCAAGATGCACGAGGGTCGCCCCAACATTATTGACGGGATTAAAAACAAGGAGATTGATCTGGTAATCAATACGCCAAGCGGGAAACTGAGCAAGCATGATGATTCTTACATCCGCAAGGCAGCCATCCAATACAAGGTCCCTTACATTACTACTATGGCCGCGGCCATTGCGGCAGCTAGAGGCATCGCGGCTGTCCGGCAAGGACACGGTAAGGTAAAGCCGCTGCAGAGCTACCATGCGGACATCAGTTAACGGGCTGTTGTCCAATATGCTCAGTGACGTTTACGAGTGCTACAGCCCCCTTTCCCTATGAATTTTCTTGCCTCTTAATTGGAGATTGTATACCAAAACAGATTTGGGAATTAAAAAAATCCCCCCTGTCCCCCCTTTGACAAAGGGGGGAAACTGAAAGTCCCCCTTTTGTAAAGGGGGGACTTAGGGGGATTTCATGGCGAAAAAGGTTCAAGATAATGAGGCATCAAAGGTATGATGTTGCTATTATTGGCGGAGGAATTATCGGTATGGCCACTGCCATGGCGCTGGTGAACAATTGCCGGGGTTCTCTTATTGTCCTTGAGGCGGAAGAACGCCTTGCGGCCCACCAGACCGCGAACAACAGCGGGGTCATCCACTCGGGTCTATATTACAAGCCCGGCTCTCTCAAAGCGCGCAATTGTATTGCAGGACGTGAGGCCATGTACCGCTTCTGCGGGGAGAATGGTATACCCTGCGAGCGTTGCGGCAAAATCGTTGTCGCGACCAGCAAAAGCGAATTGCCGGCCCTGGCGGAGCTGGAGCGCAGAGGCCGGGCCAATGGACTTAAATCTATCAAGAGGCTGGGACCTGAGGAAATTCGCGAATACGAACCCCATGCCTCCGGTATAGCAGGGCTATGGTGCCCGGAAACAGGCATTGTGAATTACGTCCGGGTAGCTGAGGCCTTTGCTGATAAGGTCCGAAAAAAGGGCGGTGAGATCAGAACCAATGCCCGCGTGTACAACTGCCGACGTAAGGCATATGGCTTGCTTCTTGAAACCCCTCGAGGTGAGGTTCGTTGCCGTTACCTGATCAACTGCAGCGGCCTACGATGCGACCGGGTCGCCCGAATGTGCGGTGTGGATCCGGGTCTGATGATTGTGCCTTTTCGGGGAGAATATTATGAGTTGATCCCTGAAAGGAGGTCTCTTGTTAAAAATCTGATTTATCCGGTCCCCGATCCAGCCTTTCCTTTTCTTGGTGTACATTTCACGCGGATGATAGGGGGCAACGTCAAAGCCGGGCCAAATGCGGTGCTCGCATTCAAGCGGGAGGGTTACAAGAGGTCGAGTGTTTCCGTACCGGATGTCAGGGATATTGTATTTTACAGTGGTTTCTGGAATCTCGTCAGGAGACACTGGGATATGGGCATTCAGGAATTCGTCCGTTCCTGGAGTCGGCAGGCATTTGTGAAAGCACTGCAAAAAATGATTCCCGAGTTGACTATTGAAGACGTCTGTCCGAGCAGAGCCGGCGTTCGGGCACAGGCGTTAGATCCGAACGGACTGCTGGCGGATGATTTTAGAATTGCTCAAGCGGAAAGCATGATCCATGTATTGAACGCACCGTCTCCTGCTGCAACAGCTTCGATCAGCATCGGCCAGGCCATTACCGCTATAGCAGCAAAGAACTTCGATCTATACGTCAGGCATTGAGAGAGACCTTTACATAACGCGACATTTAGAGAGACCTTTGCATAACGCGACATTTAGACGGTGCTCGTAACCTGATCAAAATACTCCGTCACTCTATTTTTATGCTCGGATTCCATATGGGCCATGGCGGTACGGGGATGCTGATTCAGAACTCCGGTGACCATATAGGGAATGTGATAGCCCCAATCGATTTTTTCGCGCCAGGGGAGGATCTGATTCTCAATGACTTCGATTACCGGGCGCACATTAAACTTCGGGTTTTTCAAAAACGAAAGCAGGAGTTCCAGGGGGCAGTTGCCGGCGCCTCGACCAATTCCATACAGGCTCCCGTCCAGAAAATTGATTCCGGCTATAATTGCCGCTATGGTATTGGAAAAAGCCAATTGCTGGTTGTTGTGGCAGTGGATGCCTATGGTCTTGTCGGACAACCGCTCTAAGTAGTTCTTAGCAAGACAATCAATATCCTCTGAATAAAACGCCCCGAAGCTGTCGACCAAATAGATGATTGGCACCCGGCTCCGGGCGAGGTCCTCCAGACCTTCATTAAGATCCCGCGGCCCTACAGTGGAAACAGCCATAAGATTTATCGTCGCTTCATACCCTTTGTCCATGCAGTGATGGGCCAGGTCAATGGCCGCGTCTATCTGGTGAATATAGCAAGCCACCCTGACCATATCCAAAGAACTTTCCGCGCATAGCGGTATGTCGTCATAGTCGATACGCCCAATGTCGGCCATAGCGGAAATCTTGATCTTTTTCTCACCGTCACCGATAACACGCCGTATATCTTCTTCGGCACAGAATTTCCACGGCCCGAATTCATCCCGGGAAAACGACTTTTCCGAACTAATGTAGCCTATCTCCATATAATCGACACCGGCCTGGGTAAGCGCCTGATACACTTCACTGACAAACGAATCGCTGAACTGCCATTTATTCATAAGCCCGCCGTCACGGACGGTGCAATCAATAACCTTTATTTCCGGTCTGTACATATGTTATGTATTCTCCTCTAACTTATTCAAAATTAAAAATTATATCACAGCTTGCCTGAATAATCCAGGCAACGTTCAATAAAATTTTTTACATTGCCGGCCAATGCTTCCAGGTTTTTATCCTTCAACGCCTCACGCCCGAACAACGACGCGGATACGCCCACAGCCTTTGACCCGGCCTCAAAATATTCCTTCAGGTTCGAGGCGTTGACTCCGCCCACCGCCACAAGTGGTATCCTCTCAAAGGGGCCGAGCAGGTCCTTGATATAGCGAGGTCCGCCCAAAGCCCGGCAAGGAAAAACCTTTACCATATCTGCCCCGGCAGACCAGGCCTTATAGACTTCGGTCGGAGTAAGCGCACCGATGATCGTGGGTATGCTCTTTGCCCGGGCATATTCGACCACCTCTACGTCCAGATTAGGTGTAACGAAAAACATGGCGCCGGCATCCTCGGCCCTCTTCGCCTCCTCAAGATTCCGGATGGTACCCATACCCAGGAGCCTTCCCTCCGGAACCGAATCCCTGTTTTGCGCAACGATCTGTTCGGCCTGCTTCGTATTCATGGTGACCTCAATTGCCTGCAGCCCGTTGGCAAATGAGGTCTCCATTATCTCATGGAAAAAGGAGGATTCCACCCCGCGCAAAATGCCGATTACCGGAACATCCAACTCCATTGTTTGTCTCCCCTCTGTGAACCTTTCATGGAGACCTTTGAAAAATGGCAGTTTTGCAAAGGTCTCGCATGGCCCTGCTCTATGTGACATAGAGTCGACTAAATGTCAATATGTCACGGTTGGTTATGAATTTTGAAAAAAGTGTGGTAGCTAAAATGTACGGGTGTGATAGCAAAGAGAGAAATACGGGCTCCGTGAAACGTCAACTGTTATTGTCTGCTATGAGAGGGAAAAAATGAACCTACGTGAAAAGAAAATATTTTTTGACGTCGGCCCTGTAAAAATCGAAGGTCTCCTCGGACTTCGAGAAGGCGACCGGGCTGCGGTGATTTCCCATCCACATCCTTTGTATGGCGGTACAATGTATAACAATGTGGTAGAGGCGTTGGTCGAGGCATTTCAATCTATGGGCTTTACCACACTCCGTTTTAATTTCAGAGGGGTTGGGGAGAGTACCGGGGACCATGACGAGGGTATAGGGGAGATGCGCGATGTAGAAGCAGCCGTCTCCTATGTCCGCGACAGGGGGAAGACCGGGGTCACATTGGTGGGATACTCGTTTGGCGCGTGGGTTAACGCTCGATTGAACCATAAGGTAAAACTGGATGATTCGATCTTGATCGCCCCTCCTGTATCCTATTTCAGTTTTGATTTTATAGGCAAACAAAACCATTTCGGATTGGTCGTATGCGGCGATCACGACGCCTTCTGCGAGGTGGAAACATTACAACATCAGCTCGCGAAATGCGGGACAAAAGGTGTTCTTAAAATCATGCCGGACACCGACCATTTTCTTGTGGGGAGAGAAGAGGAGTTGAAAAAGATTGTAAAACAATACGTTTCTCCTCCCCCTTATCTTTGAAGCTTTTCTCTCACTTATTTTCGCCCAAAATAGATTGCCTGGAATTCTTTTACGAGATTTCTTAATGTTGTCACGTAGCTAAGATCGGTTGTTTGTTTGCACTTCATGCTGTAGATTAGCATTTGATGTAGAATACCAAGTTTTTTATCATAGTCCTTGGCGTCCGGTTTAATACGTTGCGTCATAAAATATTGAGCGACTATTTCTTGCAGTTCATCGGCATGGCGTTCCTTGTTCATCACCCAGCGCACGAGTTGGTTGGAATTATGATGTTCTTCCTTCTCAAGCTTTAAGATTTGATCCATTGATTTTTCAACAGTGGCGATGTGTTCAAGAATCATCTTGATTCGCATCTCATCATCGTAAATTCCACACGGTATTTCACAATGCGCATCTGCGTTGTTAGCAAAAAACAAGAGCAAGGCAAAACCGATTAGAAACGGAAATAATCTCTTTTCCATGAAGGCCTCCTTTTTTGTTTTACCTTGTTGATAATAAATAATGTGGCTCAAGGGCGGCGCCGTTGTCGCGCCGTCCCTTGAAGCTGCGGGTAGCCATGATTTCGTCTGGATAATATTTTAAAATTAAAGGGACCTCATGAAGGCCACCAGGTCCTTTTTTTCCTGTTCTGTTAGCTTGAGCCCCTGAATCAGGTTAAAGAACTCCACGGTGTCTTCCAGAGTCAGGAGTCGCCCGTCATGTAAGTAAGGCGGCGAATCTTTAATTCCGCGAAGGGGAAAAGTCTTTATCGGTCCGTCAGCAGAAGCCATTCGACCATTGATCATCTTAGGCTTGAAAAAACGCTCTGCTTTCAGGTTATGCATAAGGTTATCGGTGTAATAAGGTGATGGATGGCAGACAGCGCATTTAGCTTTGCCAAAGAAAACCTCCTGCCCTCTGATCTCGGATTTAGTAGCCTTTTCAGGGACCAGCTTGCCATAAATGTCTAACTTCCGGGCTGGCGGAAAGTCCAATAATGCTTGGCATTCGGCCATAAAATGGACCTGGCTTCCGCGTTCCAGAATATTAATCCCTTTTTTAGTGGCTATTACCGGATCTCCGTCGAAATAGGCAGCTCTTTGCTCAAACTCGGTGAAGTCTTCGACACTTTTTAATGCACGCTGAGAGCCGAACAGGCGCTGGATATTCACACCTCGCAGGGCTGGGGTATCCAGGCGGTGTCTGAACTCCTGCGGACGTATATCGCCAACAAGATGTGTAGCCCCGTTTGAATGTCCGTTGATATGGCAGTCAAAGCAGGTAACACCTCTGCTGGGAAGCTCTGATCTACGGTCCTCTGTCTGATTGAACTGCTGCTGGGGAAAAGGAGTGACAAGCAGCCGGACCCCTTCCAACTGCTTGGGATTCAGAATTCCGTTGAACAACTCATAGTAGTTCATGATGGTAACAACTTTTCCCTGAGAAACATCGCCGAGGTCGGGTCTCGTCGTCAGATAGATTGGCGGAGGAAACTCAGGCAAAAAATGATCCGGCAGGTCATAGTCCAGATCGAACCGGGTAAGGTCGCGTCCCTCCTGTTTTTTAATTTCGTCAATATGGAACTGAGGGAAAACCATCCCCCCTTCCGCGTGATTCGGATGGGGCAGGGGGAAAAAGCCCGCGGGCCAGAGATCTTTTTTGAGAATCTCTTCAGGAGTCTTATTGGCCAGCTCTTTCCAGGTCATGCCCTTGGGGAGTTTGACGCGGACGCCTTCCTGAAGGGGCTTCTTTCCGCCCGACATCATTACTCCTTTTGCCGGCCTATTGCTCAGGTCGTATCGTTCGCTGAGCAAATCCATTTGTCGTTTCATCACTCCTGGTTTAGCGCTTTTCATTTTCTTTACGGTCTCGCGGAACTGCTCTTTAATTACTACAGGCGAATAACTGCTTTTAGAGGAGTCTTGAGCATAAGCTACACACATCGCCATGAATAAAAAAGCAAGAATCAAGAACAGTCCTCCCACTCTCTTTGTTTTTTTGGTTTTCATTTTTGATCCTCCTTTTGTAATCAAACAATCTCATCAAATTTAAGTATGTCAAACATCGTGCCCAGTACACCACCTCCTTTCAATTTGGAGTCAGCCAAACATGGTTATACATATCAGGACAAAACGACAACGTACGTCATTCGGATTTATCTTTCCGTTGTGCTTCTTTTAACGATGCCGGGCATCTCGATTGCTGTGATTATTGTAAAGAGATAGCCGGAATGGGGTTGTCATGAAGTATTAGAGATGCAGCGCAGGATCAATGAAGGTGAATTATGTGTTTCACGGGAAGATAGTGTATATGAAATGAGGATAATGAAGAATCTTCTGATATAAAACTCATTTTAATTGTTAGCCGAAAGATTGTCAAAGGATTTCTCTTCGACGCTCTTGCTAAAAGTGAATAAGTGCAAAGAGCAAGCTTGGGCCCATTCTCTCCTGTATTTTAGTTTTTAAGTTGTTATTTCAGTTGGTTTATTGGTTTATCAGGGGTGGCTATACCCCCCGCGCTACGCCATGCGCGAAGTGGAATCTCGACCAGTATGTGGCTGCCATGGCCGGGGCGGGATTCTATGCTGAACCTGCCTTTGAGCTGGGTTGTTCGCTCCTTCATGGTGAGGAGGCCCAGGCTTTTACCTGTCATTGCCGCGTCTTTCAGCATATTATCGGCATCAAAGCCGATTCCGTCATCCTCGATACTCAAAGAGACGGTTGAATCTCTCACGATCAAGTTTATGAATACGTTTTTTGCCTGTGCATATTTTACAATATTGGTTAGGGATTCCTGGGCAATGCGATAGATCGCTATGTCTATGTTCGGGCTGAAGCTTGGTGGAGTGTTGCTTGTATAGAGTTCGCACTGCATATTGCCCCGATTTTTTATTTCATCAATCAGTGTGCGCAAGGAGGGAACAAGCCCCATTGTATCGAGCATACTCGGCCTGAGTCGATGACAGATATCCTTCACCTCCCTTATGGCCTGTGACATCGCGGACTTAACCCGGTCCATTTTTTGTTGCAATGTCTCATTCGGAGGCAGTACCAACTGTGTTGCCATCTCCACGTCCATCTTGATGATGGTCAGCATTTGGCCGAGCTGGTCATGGAGCTCCATAGCAAGCTTTTGTCGGTCCCGTTCCTGACGGCGAAGCAACTTGGCGGACAAGATACGCATGGCTCTGTTTCTGCGCGCCAGCCTTTTGTGGGCACTACGCAGGGCCTCTTCCGCGTGTCGCCGTTCTTCAACCTCTTTCCTGAGCTGCACATTTATTTCCGCAAGTTCGGCGGTGCGCTCTTCAACCTTTTGTTCCAAATTATCACGGGCCTTTTGGAGCGCATTTTCGCTTTGCTTCAGGTTTCTGAAGAGGACATAGTACGGTTTCATGAGCCCGGTTGCAATAATTGCCTCGTAAATGAGATAGAATGAGATGAGCTTGAAAAAATGGCCGATCATATTGGCGAAACCATATACATCAACGTATAACGTAAACGCAAATTCCGACAACATGGTGACGGCAATGGAAGCGACGAGCAAGCCGAACACGTTTTTGTCGAACGCAGGGCGCCTCCGGAAGAGGAAAGCAACGGAAGCTCCGAGCGTAAGGACAATGATATATTCGCTTACTATCTTAAATGGGGTCAACCCCTTGCCTTCAATAAAGCAGTCAGGAAATGCATGCCAATAGAAAATGGATAGCAGCACAAGAGTAACAACGGCAAAATACGCAAAAAACGCAAACCTGTGGTTTAGCTTTCTCTTCAGCAGAAACGGGGCCATGAGAAGGGAGATACTTTCTATGTAGCGCGTAGTAATCCAAAGTTGAGTGGAAAGGTTGGCGGCGTCCGCCTGAAATACGCCCATACCTTTATATGCAAGGGTATGGAGCAGGTCGAGGGCGCCAACAAAAAGGTAGGCAATGCCAATAAAAAGAAGGTACGCGTTGTCGAGAAATTGCCGCGCATTCCAGACAAGGAGAAAAATACTGCACGCCACAATAATACTGAATATTTCAACAAGGGAGTGAAAGAGGAGGTAATTGTAGAGACTGGTCAAATAGAATACAAACACCAGAGCTGCCCCGACCACCATAGCTCGATTCAGACGGCCGGTAACGGCATTAATTCCCATGATAACCCTCTGTTAGACGTTCTCTGGTAAGGGGTGGATCTGCGCAGCAAAAGGGGTGGTCCCATTTATGATCGCGAGAACAACCAGGCCGATCCAGCCTGCCGTATACTTCACGACAATCTTTATACATTTTCTGTCCTTGAAAAGCCTATCTGTGGGGCGAGAACGCTCCGGCAAAGGGGGCCGCCTATTTAATAACGCTTCTTGATGTCCTCAACAACAAATGGTATCCCTTTGACGCCGATACTCCCTTTGCGTACCCAAAGCCTCAACATGCCCACCGACTCCCCCTCAACAGTTACCAGGCTGGGAAGCTCTTCTACTCCCTCTATGTCCGCGATATTAAACTCGTAGTAAGAAGTATCAGTACTAAAAGGATCTGCGACCAAAATAATCTTTTGCTTGTCGTAAGGATGTTTTTGGGGTGATCCGGTAAATGGAACATGGTCCAGCAGCAAGTTTGGAAACTTCTTGTAAGCTTCAAGCTCAAATTTTTTGGTCTTCTCCAGGAACTTCTTGACGGTCATCTCTCCCCCCTCTGACCTTGGCTATAGCACTTTTAATGTCTGCTTTCTTTAGGCCTACCTGTTGGCCGGTACCCCTTTGTTAAACCCTCGAGCCAATTTCAAAACGTCCCCTTTTACCCAATCTCGGCGTCAGGCGAAAATTCTAGTCCTCGAAATACCTAAAGTATTCCTGTGGGTTATAATTTACGCCTTCCTTGACCTTGGGCAAAATTGAACATTTTGAAACTGGCTCCCTCGTTAATTATACGTGAGAATTTAGGTTTCATTACTACACTGTCGTGAACGATTTGATTCGACAAACTCGCTCATAACACGTATAGCAGAATAGCGAAATAATGACTTACGCTACCAGCCAACACAAATAAATGCCAAATTGCATGAAAATAAGTCTTCTTTTTACCCAATGCATAGAAGACTATGCCAACAGTATAAAATACTCCTCCTGACAAAAGCCATATAAAACCCTCAAAAGATAATGCCTGAAATAATGGTTTGACCGCGATTAAGCATAGCCAGCCCATTAAGACATAAATGACGACGGGTAGAATTCTACGCCCTTTTTTCGTCAAGGTATCCAGGAAAATGCCGGTAATCGCCAGCCCCCAAGTAATGCCAAATATTGACCAACCCCATACGCCGCGAAGGCTGACTAAGGTGAAAGGCGTATATGTACCAGCTATCAGTAAATAGATCGCCGCGTGGTCGAGTTTGCGAAAAATCGTTTTGGGGCTACCGCGCAAACTGTGATAGAGCGCGGAAAAAACATATAGTAACAAAAGGGAAAAGCCGTAAACACTGAAACTAACAATTTTCCATGGATCGCCTTGGAGCGAAGCAAAAACAACCAGATTAGCCAAGCCCGCTAGTGCTGCTGCTGCGCCGATCAAGTGACTGATGCTATTAAGTCGTTCACCTTTATACATGTACTTTCCCTGCCCGTAAAAAGCTAAACTATTACGTCCCCCTCTATCAAGTTAAATAGTTAAGGGCATCCCGTTTAGCCTTCCGGGTGCTTTCAAAAGGCAGGCTATCCTGACTGCACGGAGCCGTAAAGGCCCTTGGCATCTTGCCCGGACACTGGCAACGCAAACCGGCATGACCAACAAGTGGTTCTCTGAACAGGGGCTGGTTTCAATAAAAGAGATGTGGGTGAAGATTCGAAGTTTTTCTCTTTATTTCTTTCTTGTGTCTTTTAAATAAATTGCCTTTGAGGGTCCGTCGCCAACAGCTCTTTCTTCGATTTGGAATAGCTTTGTTGCTGACACAAGTTCCCCCAGCTTCTTGTAACCATAGTTTCGCGGATCAAACTCTGGTGCCTGCTTGGCAATGTTACTACCCACGGATGCAAGATGAGCCCAACCAGAATCGTCCGAAGATGCCTCAACAGCGTTTCTTAATAAATTAGCGAGCTTCGTGTCTTTCTTAAGTTCGCTGGCTGTCTTGCGACTTATTTTCTCACTATAGTCATCTTTTGAACGCAACACTTCAGTGAATATAAACTTATCACACGCAGAAACGAATGCTTTAGGGGTTTTTCTCTCCCCGAATCCATAAACAAAAAGACCGGTTTCCCGTATCCTTGATGCTAACTTGGTAAAATCACTATCACTGGATACAATGCAAAAACCGTCGAATTTGCCCGTGTAAAGCAAATCCATTGCGTCAATTATCAATGCACTGTCGGTTGCATTTTTTCCTGAAGTATACCCAAATTGCTGTATGGGTTGTATTGAATAATGTAATAGAACTTCCTTCCACCCTTTAAGGCCCGGCAGCGTCCAGTCACCATAAATCCTTTTTACATTAGCTGTTCCATACTTTGCGATTTCTGACAGTAGCCCGTCAACAATAGAAGGTTGGGCGTTGTCTGCGTCTATTAGTACGGCCAATTTTACAATTTTTACGTCTGACATATTTCTCCTTTTATGCTTACCGGGTGGCTCAGGGGCGTTGCCGCTCCTTTCCCCCTAAGAACCGTGCGTGGCGGATAGCGACGCCTCGGCCCCGGAGGTAGTCCTTTAACTCGCCAATCCCAATGATCCCAAAATGGAACATCGAAGCGGCAAGCAAGACTGTAGCGCCCGCTTGGACGGCCTCATAGAAATGCTCCAATTTCCCTGCGCCGCCGGAGGCCACCACCTCGGCCGATACCGCTTCCTTAATGGCCCTGATCACCGGCAGATCATAACCGGTCTGCGCCCCGTCGCCCGCTTTGCTGGTAGGCAGAATAACCGGAACACCGTAGCCGTCAACACGCTTTGCCCATTCGATCGCGTCCGAGCCAGTGGCTGTTCGTCCACCATCGATATAGACTTCATAGCCTGAGGGCATAGCCTTGTTCTGATCCACGTCGATGGCCACCGTCACCTTTTCCGCGCCGAGCGCTTTGACCATTTCTGCTACCAGTTCAGGCTTCCGAAAGGCGGCGCTGCTGGTCGACACCTTGTTTGCGCCCGCATTTAGCACCAGCTCGGCCGATTTCACGTCAGAAATCCCTCCGCCAACGGTAAATGGCACCGTCGTGACCTCGGCGACGCGTTTGACTACATCAAGCATGGTGGCTCTACCTTCCACTGTGGCCGTAATATCCAGCAGCGCCAGTTCGTCTGCGCCACTGTCACAATACGCTCGTGCGCATTCGACCGGATCACCGGCGTCTCGAATGTCCACGAAGTGGACGCCCTTGACGACGCGTCCGTTCCGCATATCCAAGCACGGCATAATTCGAATTAGTTGGTCCATTGTGTACCCACTCCTTGCCTTGTTTTATATCCTTGTCCTCAAAATATGACAATTCATCAACGACTCTAATAATTTTCCCATATGAAACAAACGGGGTCAAGTGAAACCGCCTTGTTATCTGCCCCTAATCGGCTGAGTACCGCGCAAGGCCACGGTTTTTCTCAATTGGTTGAAAATCCTTCTACGTCATTTTTTCTCAATTTTTAGTTGCTTTCGGAGATTAACTACCTCCTTTCGCAAATCGAAGATTTCTATGCATTCATTTATGGTCCGTTTAACATCTACAATCTCCCAAGGTTTCGTCAAATACCTATCAATACCTCTCTCATTTACAATCTTCAGGATTAACTTGACATCAGAATGACCGGAAAGAACAACTCTTATCATATCAGGATATAATTCTTTGACCTTGGCAAGTAACTCAAACCCATCCATCATGGGCATCTTCACATCCGAAATAATAACTTTACAGGGGTGTTCAGACAGTGTTTCTAATGCATCTTCACCGCTGCCGGCAAAAAATACATTATATGGCTCACTTCTTAGTTCTCTTTTAAAAGAAGATATGACTTCCTTTGTATCGTCAACAATTAGAATGTTAGATTTTTCCATTGTTCTTCACCTCATGTAATAATAGAAATTACCCTTGGACATGGGACATTACCTGCTAATTCGTTCTTTGGGGCTATTCTTTTATAGCATATAACACTACAATATTTTACAGATGCTCCCTATAAATGTCAAACGAGTTTCGGCGCTCTTCCTTCGGCAACATTTTATTATGAGGCAATAGGCCTTATGCGGGGGAACATGATGCAGGGCAATGGTATGAGGTTAAAGGCGATCCGACCATGGCCCGGCGGGGGCGTTCCAGGTTCCTTCATAGGGGCTTCGGTGTTACATCGAAAATTAGCATATTAGTTGACATCCGTTTACGCAGATGCGATTGAAGAATATTGCGGAGCAGAGATAAGCTGAAAAAATCGATTCCTTAACAGGGCTGTAAAATCATTGAGTTAACAGATCCAAATACGGGGGTATATGTGAAAAAACTGAAAGGCTATCAGAAAAAATATCTGAGGGGGCTTGCCCACGGCATGAAACCACTGGTTTTTGTCGGACAGAAGGGAATTTCCCCTACAGTAACCAAGGCTGTTGATGAGTCATTGGAAAAACATGAGCTCATTAAGGTAAAATTTATTGATTTCAAGGGAAAAAGTCAGAAAGAAGAGATAGCAGGCGCCATTGAAAAAGAGACTGCATCTGAGTTGGTAGGGATGATTGGTCATATTGCAATTTTTTATCGTCAACAGATGGATCCTGAAAAGAGAAAGATCAATGTTCCGAATCGGTAGTTTTTCTCTTTTCCTGTCTTTTCCCTAAAAACCTTATCATAGGCTGAAAGGAGGCCGGGCATGAAAAGCAAGGACCGTTTGGATGCTTTGGAATTGGCTCTCAAGAACGAGACAAAAGAGCGTGCATTCTATCTCAAGAACGCCGGGGCGACCAAGAATCCCCTCGGCAGGACGATGTTCCTGCAAATAGCGGATGAAGAACTGGAACACCACGAGAGGCTGAAGCAACTCCACGAGCACTGGCAACGTGAGGGGAAATGGCCTGAAACAGTTCCTCTCAAAGTAAAAGCTACGATGGTAAGAGAGGTGCTTGAAGACATGTTCACAAAGCTTGATCAGATCCCGTCAGGAACCGACGACGAATTGGACGCTGTTCGGCAGGCCATCGATTTTGAGGCAAAAGGAATGGCATATTATGAAAAGCTTACAGAGAGTGTCTCTGATCCAAAGGAAAAGGACTTCTTCAAGCTCCTTGCCAAGATTGAGCGCGAACATTATTTGTCGTTGAAAGACACCGCGGAATTCCTGGTTGATCCTCAATCGTGGTACACGGCAAAAGAGCGTCATATCCTGGATGGCGCTTGAGCAATGTCCTTGTTAGATCTTCGCTTGTTTTATCCTAAGGCGTGGGGGACACCCATTAATTCCCTCTTCCGGCTGGCCGAACGCAAGATCATTAATATGTCGAATCCCTTCGATGTCAGATGCTTGCTCTAAACGAACTTCTACCATAAATATTCCTTGAGGTTGAAATGGGGGCGGGCCAGGCTATCCTCTCGGGGGAAGGAGGGGACGTCCCCCATCCCTGTCCAGGCTCTTAGTCATTTGAGGCAAGAGCCAAGACAGACCCCATTGCCATTTATGCCGTCCGAGTTAATTTGCCTTGTTAGGTGCCGCTCGTTCATGCCAGTAGCATAGTATTTTTCGAATTACCTCAAGAGTAATAAGTACAGCGGTGGCAAAAAGAATCCACACTACACCATACAGGATAAGCCAGGCAATCTCCTCGCCACCAGAGTCACTCCAGCTCTCGATCCGAATAAGTGCAAGAATTGTGATAATTGGAATCGTTGGTAATACCGCAATCCGTACACCAATGTTCCCCTCCAATAGAAACCGACCGATAATGCCAAAAGCGATTGGAATAACAATCCACCAAGTCCAAAAATTAATCTCGTCTCCCAGCGCTGACGGTAGTTCCATGTGCAGCCCTAATATTAGTAAAATCGCAGTCCCAAATACTACTGCAACGTTGCGGAAAATTCTTCTATTGAGTTCCATGCTAAATAGCTACACCTAATGCTATGATAACGTGTTGGGTTTATGATTTCTCTCTACGTTGTTTCATCCAACGGATCATATTTTGACCAATTGGAAAAGCCAACAGTAATAAAAACCATCGTGAATGCTCTGCAATTAATTTGGCAAATGAAAAGAATAGACTGTTTTCAAAATAGTTATTAGCAATTTGATCACCTGTGTGATTAGCAATTGCTAACCCTCCTTGTGCATATTCGTTTGCCACTGCAAAACCACCAAAAGCGGCTTTCCATGCTGCGGCTACGCCACCAGAGGCAAGAACACCAATGGCTCCACCTCCCAATGCAAAAACACCAACCGCTAAACCAGCAAACGACAACAAACCAACAGCCAATCCTCCGACAGCAATACCACCAAAGGCAACTCCACCCACGGAAATAATGACCCCAAAAGATATATCACCAACGGCTATCCAGCCTTTTGCTATACCCCTCTTGTAGCGTTCATTATCCACTTTTCCTGTTGTAACATGAACTAGAGGAAGACCAAGCAATGTAAGTTTAGTTTTGTAATTGATCATATGTTCCTCGGTATGTTGAGATTTGAACGGACAACGTCACGGACAACGGGGTCAGGCAGACCCCCTTGTTTTCTATAGTACAATGTAAACTGTAAAACTGAAGGGTGATCTTTCCCCAAAGCACCCACAATCAAAAGTAACGTTCGCGCCAAAATACTTGACATAAAACTCCCTGGTTTGCTGCACTTTGTTTGTGGTGAATGCCGGAGATACTGTGTTTGCCTTCACGGTTGCTCCTTTCTTCTTTGAAGCCTAACGCATAGGGAGCATTAGAGAGGACGTTGTTGAATTCGTCGACTTATTTCTCTTGCTCCTCGAGTTATTCAACATAGTCAACAACGCCTCCTACGTCCCCCTTATTATAATTATTTATAATCTAACAGAAATCAGCCGAGTCCTCAACTGCTATTTGGGCAACAGCCCGCTAATGGGTGATCCTTTGACTCCCTCTAGAGATAAAATTTTTGATTAAAAAGTCTTGACAAATACTCAGCGTATTGAGTAAATTTACTCAAAGCGTTGAGTAAATTGTTAACTAATGGATAATACACATGTTTAAAAGACCAGTTTATAACGTTATCTTCGACAGGATATCCGAACCACGGCGTTTCATGCAAATACTGTCAGGCCCCCGGCAAACAGGCAAGACGACCCTTGCGCGCCAGCTTATTGATGGAATTAAAATGCCTGGCCATTATGCTTCGGCAGATGAACCAACCTTGAAAAGCGCTTCCTGGCTTGAGCAGCAATGGGAAGCAGCGCGCGTAAAAGCACGAACCGGCAAGGCGCTCTTTGTTCTCGATGAGGTTCAGAAAATCACCGGATGGTCTGAAACTGTAAAGCGCTTGTGGGACGAAGATTCCGCAGATAGGCTTCCGCTTTATGTGATTCTGCTCGGTTCGTCACCCCTTCTCGTGCAGAGCGGACTGACCGAAAGCCTTGCCGGCCGATTCGAGGTTATCCCGGTTACGCACTGGACTTTTTCGGAAATGCGAGAAGCGTTTGGATGGAACATAGAGCAATATATTTTCTATGGCGGATATCCCGGCTCCGCGGATCTGATCAACGATCCCCGGCGATGGTCTCATTATATTATGGATTCTCTCATAGAGACCACAGTCTCACGGGATATCCTGCTCATGAAGCGGGTGGACAAACCTGCTCTCCTCCGCCGTCTTTTTGATCTCGGTTGCGCCTATTCAGGACAAATTATCTCATATCAGAAAATGCTTGGCCAGCTTCAGGATGCCGGCAATACTACGACTCTTGCGCATTATCTGAACCTGCTTCAAGGCGCGGGATTACTGATGGGTCTGCCTAAATACGCGGGGCAGATAATTCGGCGGCGGGCCTCAAGCCCGAAACTACAGGTACTCAATACCGCCCTCATGACAGCGCCTTCGCGATTTACTCTTAATGAAGCTAAAAATAATCCCGAATACTGGGGACGATTGGTTGAATCGACGGTCGGAGCCGCATTGGTCAATGGGCTTAAGGGCACACAGGCAGAGCTTTTCTACTGGTCAAGCCGCAACCGCGAAGTGGATTTCGTTTTGCAGCGTGGAGACAATCTGGTCGCCATCGAAGTAAAAAGCAATCTCCGTAAAACGAGTCTTCCAGGTATTGAGGCCTTTTCCAAAGAATTCCGGGTAAAAAGAAAATTGCTCGTTGGTGCCCAGGGAATTCCGTTGGGGGACTTTCTGCTCACACCACCGGAGGAATGGCTGAGCACGGCCGAAGGAGACATTCTTTGAATTTAAAGTTAACGCCTCCTATTTTCCCCTTTTCGACTTCTGCCCGATCACATCTTCAGCCCAACTTAATGCGGCGGAAACATGGGAAAATCCTATAGTGTTCGTAAGGAGTATGAGGACGTGATGTATCTCCTCCGGTGTTGCCCCTGCTTTCATCGCCCTCTTCACATGACTGTGAACGGAACCTTCAGAGCGGCTACTTGCTGCCGCACCCAGCTGGATGAGATGAGCAGTCTTTGTGTCAAGAGGTCCTTCTTCACGGACCACCTTACCAAGTTCCTCAACGGCATCCATAAACTTGCCATGACGCTTCTTGAGGAAAAGAAACCATTCCGGAAATCTTTCCTGTACCATGGGCACTTACCCCCCTCCTAAACTGTCAACGGGTCACCCATTAACGGGCTGTTGCCCGAAGCCAATGCAACGAGCAAATTTGCTCTGGATAAGGAAGCGGACCACACCCTCTTGTCATTGAAGCCCACAAATTCATTAAATGGAGGGATAAGTCTCGGCCTTGGCATAAAGACGTTACGACTAATTCTCCGCCAGGATTCAAATTTTTACCTATACACTTTAAAAGATCAACTCGTTCATCGATTGGAAAGTAGTAGATAAGATTGTAAAATGTTACCAAATCAAAATCCGGTATGCCTTTGTAATTACGAATGTCAGCTGTCAGGTGCCGCTCGTTCATGCCAGTAGCATAGTATTTTTCGAATTACCTCAAGAGTAATAAGTACAGCGGTGGCAAAAAGAATCCACACTACACCATACAGGATAAGCCAGGCAATCTCCTCGCCACCAG
>JBDRFJ010000138.1:0-3441 GCA_043818915.1 Pseudomonadota bacterium
TTTATGGTAGTCAGGTCAGGGAACATTTTTGGCTCCAGTGGCAGCGTTATTGAGAATTGGCATCGTCAGATTAAATTGAATAACGAAATAATAATATCTCATCCAGAGATGACGCGTTTTTTCATTGATGTAAACACACTGTCTGAATTCATTGTTGCTATCCTGGATGAAGGCGAAAACGGTAAAATATATATCCCGCCTCATACAACTATTCAGTTGGGTGATTTGGCTCATGCTTTTATTGAGTTATATGGAAATGAAAAAACAATGGTCAAAGAAGTCGGGCGACGTCAGGGTGAAAAAATGCACGAGAGGCTTTTTATGCCTGGAGAGAACGTGGTCACTGACATGAAGCACAATAATTCGGAGCAGGGAAAAACCCTCAGCCTTGGTGAGATTAAGGCGTGGCTGCAAAGGCATGAGGCTTATAAAGATTTCTAGCCGCTGGAGCTCATAGATGCTGGTTGAGAGATTAAGCAATGACGAAGAGTGGGAGCGATTTGTGGCCGATTCCTCAGGGGGGACTTTTTTCCATACCCTTAAGTGGAAAAAAATTCTTGAGGAAGCCTTCTCCCTGGAGGCCGAATACCTGGCCATCAGAGATGAAGCAGGTAAACTGGCTGGTGTTTGCCCTTTCGCTGTGACCAGTAAACTCAGGCTGTTTCGCATTCTGGACTCGCTACCCGAATCCGATTTCGGAGGCCCATTGACCGTAGAGCCCGAAACCCCTGCGGTACTCAAGGCACTCAACGATTATTTACCAGAAGTATGTCGTGAAAAAAACATAACCTATGCCAAAATCAGATGTCCCAGTGAAACTACGGGCAGACATTTCAACACCAGAGGCATGACTACGGATACCGCCAGTGGCTCGATGAATCTTAATTTGGAGCAACATCCATCCGATTTTATCTGGGACGAGGTATTTACCCAGAAGGACGGACAGAGAACCTATATCCGTCGCTTTGAAAAGGACGGGTTTCGAAACATTGAAGCGCAAAGTATAAAGGACCTCGATACTTTTTATGAACTATACTATCGTAATATGAATTACATCGGCGGTGCTGTTCATCCTTATTCCTTCTTCCGCAAGCTCTGGGACGAACTGCATCCCGAGCACTTCAATATCATATTGACGGTGGGTAACGGCAGGTGTATCGGTGGGGAGGGGTTTTTTCTATATCGACCCAGAAAAACTGTCTATCAAACTTTCATTGGCCTGGACAGGAATGTGGAAACGCAATACCGGACCTACTTTTACCTGAGCTGGGGATTACTCAAGTGGTGCGAGGCAAATGGTTTTAAAACGGTGAGTTTTGGGGGAACCCCGGCTGACCCAAAGTCCGCAAATTATTCGCAGAAGAGCAAATTCGGGGCTAACTTTAATCAGGATTACGTGGTCTGCTTACCATTTAAACGGAGCCGGTTCCTGGTCAGGGAAGCGACATTGAAACTGGGGAGGCTCATTCAGAAAAGGCTTCCACCTGCTCTCAGGAGCAAGGTGCAGAAGGCAGGGTTTGGTATATGATATCTTTAATGCGCCTGATTGACTTTTTCCTTGACCCACGGATGCCCCAGTATCTCCCCTGTGTAAAATTAAGGCAGTTACGACGCAAAAAGCTATCAAAAATAGGTTTTTCTGCTAAAACACCGGTATTGACAGCTTTGACGTTTGATATTGAAAGCGATTTTGGTTCATCAGCCAGTGAAATAACGTCGGAAGCCGCTGAACCTTTTCTACAAAGACTACCCGCATTGGCCAAAGAACTGCACGCCGTTTTTACTCTCTTTGTTCAGGGCAATTTGGTGGCGGGACGGGCTAACCAGCTTCGGGAGCTGCAAGGTGAGCATGAAATTGGTTTGCATGGCTATGCTCACGAGCTATGGGGGAAAGTAAAATGGTTTCTATCCCATGACCCTATTTCCCTTCAATCCAAACAGGAACTCCTGAGGCAAAGCCTGAAATCTTTTTCCGATAATAGTTTAGCTCCGCCAACTTCCTTCAGAGCACCCGACCTGGTAGTTGACATGGATACCTTAAGGCTTCTGGAGGAGAACGGTTTTACAATAGACTCGTCAGCTTCCTCTTACTACGGCATACCACCGGTACCGACCACACCTTTGGGGTCAACCAGCAGACTATTGAGCATTCCCATTACAGCTAACCCGGGCCCCCGCTTAAAAATGAAGTATTTCATACCGTATACTTCTTACGAAGTATTCAATATGACCTGGCTAACAACTTCAGATAATAACCATTTCCTGGACTATGTTGATGAAGTTCTAAAATTTCAGGTAAATGCAGGCGTTAATCCATACCTTGTCTTTTTAGCTCATCCCTGGGAATTCAAGGAATGGGCTAACAAAGGTAAATATGGTTACTGCTCCAGCCATAATTACGAGTTATTACGCGATAAATTTTTACTGCTCGGGGAAAGATACCCTTTAAAATATATCAAAATGAAAGAACTGACTGGAACATTGAGTATTGAGTAAGATGCGTGCTCATGTTTGCTACGATGTTATTGACAGGATTTCCATAGGGACTCTTTGCACAGCCATCGCTGACTGTAGCAGGGGGCGGACCCGTTTATCAATCAACCAGTATCTCTCAGATTCCGGAATTGTGGCGGAAGGGAAAAACGTCGCTTATTTCAATTATGGGCGTAATGCCTTATACACTTTATTTCGAGAGAAATTTGCCGGTAAAGAGGTCATCTTCCCTGGCTTTATTTGTCCGACGGTTGTCATAGCCGCGATTAAAGCCGGAGTAATACCTCGTTTTGCGGACGTTAATCTTGATGATTTTAACCTGAATATCGACCTCATATCACCGGAAGACCTGATGAAGGCTGATGCTTTGTTCCTGAACCATACTTTTGGCGTACCGGCTGATATGGATAAAATACGGAGAAAACTGAAGGGCAGTGATACTTATCTGATTGAGGATATTGCTCAGGCTTTGTTTTCCACCTATAAGGGGGAATATGCAGGCAGACTGGGGGATGTCACTTTACTCAGCATGTACAAGCAAATACCAAACCTCAATGGCGCTCTACTGCTGTCAGATTTTAAAGTGGATGAACCTGTAAGCGGTGCCATAAGCCTCGGCAACCTCACCCGGTTGCTCTGGATAACTTCAGGCCCCCATGATTATTTGATTAAAGCAGTGCGTCGGCGCAAAGGACTACCCGGGGCATTAAACGAACTCCAAGAAAACTTAACATCACGACGGCCGTCTCAATTTGCTTTGTCGCTTTTCGCAATTCTCCTTCCCTCTCTTAAAGATGCAGTGGAAAAAAGGCGAATCATTGCCAGGCATTACCATGAAAGAGCCAGTGAAAGCAGATATCTCGTACCTCAGCAAGTTGATGCTGTCAAGAAACCTTCCTGGTTCAATTTCAGCGTCAGACTGCTGCCTGAAATCGCCCACATTCGCGA
>JBDRFJ010000139.1:0-3778 GCA_043818915.1 Pseudomonadota bacterium
ATACTCCGCCCATCTTCTTTATGTATTTTACTCTACTCTTATGTTCAGTCCATGTCAAGGACCTTTTCCAATAATCTAAGCATTTCGTTCAGGTTCGACGCACCCCAAAGGTAATCACCTTACCACTAGTTGGTTGATCAAGTCCTAAGATTTCCTTTAGCCGCTGCTCCCATACGTTCAATGCATGCCTCTTTTCCACATCATAGGCATGCCTGTTATAAACAGCCATCATGCCTTGCAATTTATGGCCCAAAACACGCTCGGCAACAATATCTGAAACGCCCAGCTCGGCCAACTTGGTCCGCAGGGTTCTGCGCAGATCATGAGGTGTAAAAGCCTTTTCAATGCCAAATTCCGCCCAATGCCTTGCAATCGCACGGGTAATAGCTTGCCGGCCCAAGGACTCGCCTGGTTTGTAAGAAGATTGAAAAACATAATCACAATCGCCGGAATAAATGCGGGCTTGCTCGATAATTTCAAGTGCCATGGGGCAAAGCGGAACCCGTTGCGAATCGCTGTTTTTCATCCGACTGGCCGGAATGTTCCAAAAATCGTTTTCAACATCAATTTCGGCGCAGGTCATACCGCAAACTTCACCCGGCCGTTGGCCAGTTAACAGGATCATTTTTAGGGCCAGTTTGGAAACCCGGTAAATATCAACGTCCTTATTGTCCAAGTCAAGGGCAAACCACAGAAGTTTTATTTCGCTATCGGTTAATACCCTTGAACGAGTCGCTTCTTTCGGCCGCCTCATGCCTGTAAGAGGCGAGTGTTCAATTATGCCCCGCTCGCTGGCAAAATTGAACATGCGGACTAAGACGCCCTGAAGACGGTTTGCTGTGACCGGCGCCCGTTTTCGTACCATATCCAGAACCAAAACAGCGTCACGCCGGGTAATATCTATCACCTTTCTATTGCCCCATGGTGCAAGTGCATCCTTTTCGACCAGGCGTCTCCTTTCTTTGCCTGTCGGCGTTTTCCCAAGCTCCAGATCCCAAAATTCATCGAGCAGATCCTTAAAGGTGGGGGCGGTCTTGCGCTTTGCCTTGGCTGACCTTTGCTTTTCCCCGGGATCAATGCTACGCTGCAAATCCTGAATAGCCTGTGCGTGCAGTTCACGTGCTTTCGCCAGACTTATGCCCGGATAAGAGCCCAATGACATACGACGACGCATCTCATCAAAATGATAACGAAATATCCAGGTCTTCGCTCCGGAAGGCATCACACGAATACAGAGCCCTTTTTTGCCGTCGAAAACCTCATATCGCTTCTTTCGCGGTACCATTTTTTTGATATGCAAGTCAGTAAGTGCCATGAATCATTATATCCTTTTTATTTTTTAGGGGGCCATTTTGGGGGCCATTTTAGCCTTGGAAAGGGTGAATAATTGTGCAAAGCAATGAAATGATAATTACGCTATTTTTATTGTTATGTCAAGTATTAATGAAATAAAATGCAACGGTATGAAATGACCTGAAATTAGATAATTTTTGCTTTGGGAGCAGGAAGTCGGAGGTTCAAATCCTCTCGCCCCGACCAGCCTTCGCTTGGAGACCTTTGCTTCCAAGCCTGTTGATGCAAAAGCCGGGAATGCCCCCCCGGTAAAATAGGCTTCGCATTTCACAGGGCGGGCAGATCCAAGGCCTCCAAGGGTGGGCTTCGACTGAGCTCAGCCGAAGTCAAGCCGTAGTATTTTACTGCGAGCCCTTGGCAACGAAGTCTGTTCTCATTTTGGTCACAGAAGGGAAACGAAGAAAGGAAAACTTCTCATGAAAAAATTGATTGTGCTGTGTGCTGTTGCATTATATCTCGCTGCATGCGCCTCGGGACCCACGGTTGCGCCCGAACCTGCCGACCCGGCGCTAAAACCCGCAAAGGCCGTTTTTGAAGCGAAGTGTTCGCTGTGCCATGGCATCGACCGCGCGCTGGGAAAGAACAAGACCCCGGTGGGATGGCGCGAGACGGTGACTCGCATGCAGAAAAAGGTGCCGGACAAAATATCCGACGCCGACGTCAAGGCGATTGTAGCCTATCTGAATGCGGTTCAAGGCCCCAAAAAGTGAGGTCAGCAGCTACATCTCGAACCGCAGTCACAACCGGACCCGCAGCCTAGGGACAAGGGGGACGTTGTTTACAAATTGTACAAATTTAGTCCCAGTTAAATAAAATCAAGAAATGGTTTAACAGGACAAACCTGCTCTTGACTCTTGTTAAAAGAACAAATTCTGCTAAATTTTCCTATTATTATCGAATAAATCCTTCAACTCAACGCGCACTTTCCTCAGACAGGACTTTTTTCACCCGACCGACGACGCCGTTGGTCAGGCGAACTTTAATTCCATGAGGATGTGTGGAAGACTTTGTAAGAATATCCTTAACGATTCCTTCCGTCAGTTTGCCGGTGCGCTGGTCCTGTTTCTGGACAACCTGGACCAGAGTTCCCGCTTTTATATCCGACCGGTTTCTCCCACTCATTTGTGGCCCCTTTACTTTTGTTAACCACGGAACACACAGAATACACGGAAAAACAAAAAAGAATGGCTTTTGTATTCTAAAGAATACGCCTAAGTTTCAGTTCCTTTTCCAAACACTCCTGATAAACCGCTTCTAAAAAGCCACACCCCATTTCACGGTAAACATCAAAAACGGCACGCCGGAAAGCATTGCAACGCCTTGTTCTGTAAATGCATACGGAGCTGCCCTCCGGAGCCCACCCCAACTTGAAATCACAATTTGTGATTTCAAGTTGTTAAATTCCTCGTCAGTTAACTGAAACATAAAGTCCTCTGGAAATCTGTCCAGCTTTCTTTTTACACTCTGGACCAGTGTGCGGGCCTCAACATCATATAAAGTATCCAAATGAAAACTCAGCATTACCTTTTGCCCACGAATAAAGAAGATCATATTCCTAATGTTATCGGCACTGATTATATTTGATTTTTTAGCCATTTTATTGCCTTTTAATCTCGGTAGCCATCGAACAAGTCTCCTGTTAACGGAAACGCAGTGGTAACTTCAGCGCCCGGATATGCATAAAGGTGAGCAGCGGTCTGGACGATGTTCTGTCTTTTGCTCAAAACGCCACCTGAAGAATCGAACATAATTTCTGCTTGCCTATTCATCAATCAGCGTGCCCGGACGCACAATATTTTCTCCGAATCTATCTTGTAACGAATCCAGGGTGGTGTTTAAATCCTTTCTTTTTCGATCCGATTCAATGCGGGTGAACAGGGAAAGCTGTTCTTCGCCACCGTGAGTGCTGAGCTGTGAGACAGAGATCCCCAGAAGTCTGACAGGTCTTTTTCCTGTCTCGGTTTTTTCCAGTAGCTCACATACGGTTTGATATAGGATGGTCCCATCATTTGTGAATTTATTAAGTGTCGCAGACCGGGTGATCAGAACGAAATCGCAGTATTTCACTTTTAAGGTGATGGTTTTGCCTTCAACGCCCTCATGCCGCAGCCGGCGGGCCACTTTGCCTGCAAGAGCCAGCAGTTCCTTTTTGGCCGGATCGATATCGAGGATATCCTCGTCAAAGGTCTCTTCATTCCCGATGGACTTTGCCTCCTGATGGGTGATCACGTCCCTTTCATCTATCCCCATGGACAGTGCATGCATCTTAGGACCGTATTTGCCAAATTTTTTCTCCAAAACCTCAACTGAAACCCGGCTTAGATCCCTGAAAGTATGGATCCCGAGCTGAGCTAACGCCTCCTGCGTCACCTTGCCGACCCCCCACATTTTACCGATGGGAAGCGGATCCAAAAATTCCCTGACC
>JBDRFJ010000140.1:0-2188 GCA_043818915.1 Pseudomonadota bacterium
TTTATCAATTTCACCGGTCGTAGTCGCCAAAATCAGAAATGCATCTTCAGGGATTGAAGAAATGTTTTTTTGCAGCAGTGGTTTAAGCATTCCCATGATGAGTGACTCATCCTGTCCGTACGTCAGGCCTGGAACAACAGCAGCAGTTTGCGTAAGAAAAGATTCTGTGGGAAATCTGTCAAAACGCTTTATTGCTGTTTTTTCTGATAACAACCCATTCCAGCATGAATCTATCCCCCAGCCATAAGGAGTTACGATGTCACATGCAACTACAACTGCTTTTGTTCCTGTCATGCAAATTCTCCAGCTTTCCATCTCCGACGGCATTTTTCCAGAATTTTTGGAGAGGCAATCAGCACATCGCTGCTAACTTCGTCAATAAACATCTGTACGGTATAACCGGAGGCAGCGATATCACCGCCCTCTTTAATTAGTGAGTATTCGGTATTTAGCCTGGCGACTTCATTCCATATTAATGATGCCTTTATGGTGAACTCTTCATCCAAAAAAAGAGGTTTAAAATGGTCTATATGGAGCTGTACAATCGGTGCCCTCAGTTTAGCTTCATAGAAATCTTTATACGAAAGACCGTAACGCCTTCCGAGTTCAGCAGACCCTTCTTCAAAATATTCGGGATATCTGCCATGCCAGACGATACCCATTACATCTGCTTCACTGAATTTTACCCGCCTTTTAATATAAACTGTCAGCGGGCCAGGCATTCCTGCACTGCTTCCAAAATAGGCGTCCTTTTTACGTCGCACATTCATTGATTCACTAAATTATTATTTTAGGGGCACGAAACTTGAGCAACTTTTTTTCTTTGATATTTGATAAGAACTCGCTTTTTGTGGGGGGAGTATAGGAAAAAGTGGCGTTGTGTGTCAAGGAAAAAGGGGTCACAATATATGGCGGTTTGGAGTTATGTTGACTTCCCTGCCATGACATGTAATCGTATATTTCATGCTGGACAGTAAGCCATAATGGGAGGTCGTTACAGACTTTCAGATAATTAATTTCACTACGTTATCAGTCGTTGACGTATAACTAATACGCCTTCCTCCTTCTAGCCTTGTGAAATTAATTATCTGAAAGTCTGTAGTTTAGAGAAAAATGAAAAACGAAAAGTGTTGGTGTGTATATTGATATGGGCAATCAGTTTCTCAAGAATATTTTACCGGAATGGATGTGGAAATCGGGACATTATAGTGGTAGTTCACTCAGAATCGGGATACCTCGAATGTTCTTCTACTATATATACCCCGATCTGTGGGAGACCTTTTTTGGTGAGCTGGGAATGGAGCCGGTAGTTTCCAGGCCTTCAACGAGAAAAACAGTTGAGAAAGCCTCTCAGATATCAGAGACAGAACACTGTCTGCCCAATAAACTGTTTGATGCGCACCTTGCCGAGGTTGTCGGCAAAGTCGACATGGTATTTGTGCCCCGAGTCCTTTCAACCATTAAAAACCATCTCTCCTGCCCAAAGTTTGGTCCGCTACCTGATGCGGCAAGGGCGGATATCGCCCGTGGGACGGAAGTTTTGTCAATTGACATTGACGAAAACAAGCGTCCTTTATCCAAGACCTTGCTGCTCCTCGGTAAAAAGTTAAATATACAAAAGAGTAAAACCCTTTCCGCCATAAAAAGTGCATTCATCGCCATGGAATCCGCGAATAAAAAGATGGTCCTGCTCAATAAAAAGAAAGGGAAACCACGTTTTTTACTTATAGGACACCCCTATGTAATTCATGACAATTTTATCGCGGGACCGATTCTAAGTAAGTTGGAAAGCATGGGCGTAACGGTTGAACTGATATCTTTCGCGGATGACACCCCGGCAAAGAGTTATATCCTGTGGAGCACAGCCAATAAAATTTACCATAAGCTCAATACCCTCTCCAGTGAAGGTTATGATGGGGTGATTCAAATTACGGTATTTAATTGCGGGTGTGATTCAATGATGATTGATACTTATCGACAACTTGTTAAAGATAAAAACGTCCCTTACATGTATCTGATGGTAGATGAACATTTGGCGCAGTCCGGTATAGATACAAGGGTAGAGGCCTTTATAGATTCTTTGAGGTGGCGGGGATGACTTATATGGCAATCCCCAACATAGGCAACTACACAATAGCGCTTGCTACAGCCGTAGAATCTCTCGGTATTAAAGCATGGGCTTCGACCG